>PKTQ01000384.1 GCA_002869085.1 Hyphomicrobiales bacterium
AAAGCGGCAACGGCAGCCCGGATGCCCAGGTAGCTCAGTTGGTAGAGCAGCGGACTGAAAATCCGCGTGTCGGTGGTTCGATTCCGCCCCTGGGCACCAATACTTTCAATAAGTTATTCTTTTTTAGCCGCTGAGGTTGATTTTACCAGCAACCAAACAGCAACCACTACGTTGAAAGCAACTCAAAACTCTGGCCATCAGTCCAGAGCCCATCCCTGCCTGATCATCTCATCATAACTCTCAAATCTCACAATGCGATCATCATCATGAGAATGAATGACCCATTGCCGCTTGAGCACGTCTTCATATCTGATATAGCCAAACTCCCCAGATAGAGATTTAAGGCAAAGCCCTTGTGGATGGCCAGGTACAAATTCGTACATCAAACAAGCCTGCTCCGTTTCTATCAGTAACCTCTTTGACCATCTAGCGTTAATGTTGCTCATATCCATATAATCCCTGACTATTCGTATATACCAACCCCAACACACCCCCATTTATTCCATATAGATAGAGGTGGTGATTTATTTTATCACATATTTATAGATGGTACAACACTTTTCTATTGACTTAATATATTTTCTCATGTATATGTATATTGTATTTATTTTTATTGACCACGCTTTCGTTCTTTTTGGTGGTTTATATAATCATAAAAACGCTAAATATATTGATGAGACAAACAAAAAAGGAGCAAAAAAACCAAGGGTATTAAGAATGACAATTAATAATAATTTTTTGACACAAGACCAATTATCAGAATCTATTCATATCTCCCCAAGAACACTTGAAAGAATGAGAGTCGATGGAACCGGGCCAGTTTATACAAAATTGGGCAGGAGAGTTGTCTATGAGGAAAGCGATATCGAGACTTGGATCAGTGAAAACAAATTTAAATCGACATCTGAGTATTCAGCTCATTGTGAAAAATAAGAAAAAAGATGGAAAAATTGAAAAATTGAAAAAATGTGAAAAATTGAAAGATATGTGAAAAATGAGAAAAATATACGAAAAAACAATGATGTAAATTGAAAAATAGCAACAAAAACAGAAAATTATACTTTTTGAAAAAGCGATCGATTTTTTAAAAATTATAATAACTGAGGGATTGTCGAGCTCAGATCCCCAAAACTCAAATGATATTCATCAATAGATAATTTGTGAGTGCTTCGCTCCTGTTATTTTATAATATCATTCATCGCCAATATTTTTGGCATTAAACCTACTTTGACGGATTTATTGATTTATATCCGATTGAATAATTATATACACAGCTTATTTTATAGAAGTGGAAATCTTGAGAATTAAAATGAAAAAGAATCTTATATATCAGAATTACAATAATTATGCAGTGGATTTATTGATGTACAAAATGTTACATGATAATTATTTATTTACATTTGATCATGAATTTATAGAAGAATATCTTAGCATTCTATCTGTTCGTGATTTTGATGAGCATTTTGAAAAATACCTATTCTTACAAACTACTCATTTCAGATTTAGCGGTAACAGCGTAACCAAACACAACATAAACCACTACTCAGATATGGCGTTCAACGCCTATGGGAATTTCTATAAAGGTTTTTGTAAAAAGCTGTTGGGAGATAGATTCAACAAAAGGATTCACCTACAGCCCCTATCTATAACATCCCTTGATGTGGCAGGCACGAGGGATCACAGACAATCACCAGGGTTTTCTCTTCCTCACCTGCATTCCCTTGTCCTAGCGCACCCCAAGACAATTGTTAATTTCAACGACCTGATAAACTGCGAACATAAAGGAAATGACCCACTAATTGAGAAAGTTGAATTCAGACCGTATGTAAAAACCGTTGATGGGATTCGAGCGCCAGTTTCCTATTGTAATAAATTTGCCAGAAATCAATTAAAATCCAATCTGATAGATAATGCACACACGGTATATCCCAACATATATAAATTAAAGGAATTTCATTTTAAATATATTGATATTTACAAGGATCTAATTGGTTTTTATAATAATGATGACCTCTCCTCTATTAAGATGGCAGCATGAATAATATTTTTCACTGAATTTCTATTCTGTTGTTATCTTCGATTTTCGTGATATTCTGAGACACAAATGTCGATTTTGGGCGGGAAGCAGACTTTTGCTGCACCGGACATGAATGTCCGTTCTCACAATGGTCTCGGACGAAAAATTTAAGGGTTGAATTTGTGCTGTTGACCCGAGGCAGATAATTGGCATAGTTCCTTGAACTAGGTGTTTGATGACCAACTTAAAAATGTCCCTCATCGGACTTACATCTTACATTATTTGTGGCGGTCGAACCAAGCATGCAACGTTGTACATCAGGTCTGTGTGATTTCATTCTGATGTAGTCAGCGGAAATTTTTTCATGCCAATGGAAAACCACACCTCAAATCCCTCCAAGTCATATTGGTAGATCAGCCCGATATCAACTTTGGAGGACATGATGATTAAGAAAACACTTGGTTTCCTATTTGGCGTAGCAGCCATCATTATAGCAAGTACTGTTTTGGCGAACACCTTTTATCCCCAACGCCTGGAAGCCATCGGCGCCTATCTAACAGCTAAAACTTTTGGTTGGGACGAGCAAACCTGTGGTTTTTACCCCGTGCAATGCCTGCAGGGTAAATATCGGATGCTTTCCGATACAGAGCGACGCCTGAGCGAAGCCATTGAGATGCTGAAGACGGAAGAAGCGCGTGCCAAAAACCTGGTCTCCGAACAGAACTTGCTCAAGCAAAAAAACATGAGCTATCTGAAAAGTGGCCGTGAAGTCTATCTTGCAAACGCTTCCAATCCGGATCACTCAGTTGAATTTGCAGGCCGGACATATCCGAACTTAAACAAGCTTAAATTGCAGCTAAAACTGCTTTTCTCGGAAAAGGTCCAGTTGGCCGAAAGCGCCAAAAAAGCTGCCCAGCTGGAAAAGAGGCTACGCAAGAAGTGGGAAGCATTAATGATCAGGCAGGCAGGTGTGCGTGCCGAACGACAGATGATCCCGGGTAAGGTTGCTCTGGTCCGTGGCAATTCAACACTGGTGAATATAAGTGAAAACATCTCCATGATCGATGATCTGGTGGATAAGAGCGAAGATGGCTTGAAAGGGGCAGAAACTCTTATCGGCACCACTAAGGATCTGATGAAGTCGGAAAGCAGAATTGGAGATGACGACGCGGATCATGATGACTTCGAAGCCTTTCTCACCAACCCAAAAGTGCAGTAAAATAAGGCTGTGTGGGTGGGTGTGTTTGCACCCGCCCATGCGAGCTACCCGGAGATTGCATGATGCTGGATGAAATATATTGGTACGGAATTGGTTGGGCAAAGTTAAAAGGGAGTCTCGTAAAAACGGCAGTGGCACATGGTTCAGATTTTCTCAACCAGCTGGCAGCATACGAAGATCCTGATAAAGCAGCGCGTTCATTCTTGGAGAAATATCGTCAAGAAATTCAGAAACTATCTCGTCAATTTAAACATAACAATATGTGGTCAATTGCGCTGGGTTTGCTCTTCGATGATGATCGTTTCGTGAAAGGAGTGTTGAGAGATCTGAAAGCCCTGTCCGGAGAGAAATTAAAACGTGATGGCTCGAAACTCGAGGCCGAACAGGCATTTGGTAGATTCGTCACATACTATCTGCTCGACTCCATTCAGGCACTCGATCCAAAAGCTGCCTACCAGCACAAAAAATGGCGCCGAATAAGAAAACTAAGCAAGGAAATCGAGAGAGAGGGATTTCCATTTGGCCCTGGTGAACGCTGTGCGGACGAGCACATTTCGCAAGTGCTTGATCGAATTCAAATGGATTTTCCGGATGATCACAACCTTCCTAAAACATTTGAAGGTATCAAAAAATATTTTTACCGCTATTGCGACGATTGTGGGTATCCCTCAGCGCAGGAAGTGGGATGGCTCATGTCAGATACAGGATACGCTCCAGACGCTACTGAGTGTGTCGACCACCTCTACCGTCGCGAACCTGAACTCGCTGAAGCGGTAATGGTGAAATGCGGCTATGTCCTCCCGAACACTGGGTCAATGACAGCCGAGAATTACCGCGAAGAAAACAAACTATCCTTGGGAGAATTCAGAAAGCGGATCAAGCAGGCCTTGGAGAAATTACGGGAGTGCGTACTACGGGCCATCTTCGTAAAAAACCGCAATGTTTTGAATTTCGAAGACTACGCCAAGGCAATTGCCCGCGAGAATGGAGATCGCCATGACAGATGATAAGAAAAGCTTGTCACTTTTAGCTATGATCCTGGCCGATCAGCCTGAAACATCAGATGTAGCCGACATTTCCCAGGCTCGTATGTATGAAGCCTTGACCAGCGGTCCTACCTTCACTGAACAGGAGAAACAGAGTCTTTGGCTTTCCCCTACGATCCGGAATACCTATTTTGGACTCAAGAGGAAAATACTTGCCGAACAGCAAGCGCGGATCCAAGAGGCCGGTGTCAATATGCACGCGTTTCCCAAGGCTGCGGCGGCTGAAGCAAAGGAATTCATTGTAGAAGCTGACGACTTCAAGGTGATTGTTATCCAGTCTAAGGTGGACAAAAACATCTGGTACCTCACGCTCCAGCTAAAAAAGAAAATGAGAGGTGCAATTTACCCAATGTCTACCATCTCCCTCGTTGATAGTGAAGGGCTTGAATGGCTTTCAGGACGCCCTGATAAACATGGTGAAACCAATCAGATCTGGCCACACAAGGGGATTTCTCCCGATCAACTGATTGGCAAAGTATCTCTCGAGATCAATGCGTTATGAGCAGTTGGAAGTGAGGACCACCATGATCAATATTAGCGAGCGGATGCACGCAAACAGAGATTTGATTGGTAGAGTTGAATATGAGCTAAGAGAGGGATTGAAAACGTTAGTGGAATTTCGCTTGCGAAGGAAATTCAAAGAGAACTGGAAAAAGGAAGTTGATGATATTCTAGGAGGGAATAGTGCAAATAAAAATACGGTCTATGTATCTCGCGATCCAGTTGGGGACCTTCAATGGGATTGCACGGCTCTACTAAAGATAATCCAAAAGAGATCCTGGGAAATATTTCCAAACAAGCTGCAAAATGAAGCAAGAGACCTAGCGTATAATTTACGAAAATATCGCAATGATGAACCCGGCCATGAAAAGACTAGGCGTATTAATTATTCAAATGCAAGGGTCAACAAAACCATCAACATGACAATCGAGCTGCTGGAGTTGGTCAAGCAGGCCTCTATAGCCTTCAGCTGCCAGTACGGTGGCATTGACGCGGAAAAGGCAATCAAAGAAATCGAGAGGCATGTCGAAGAACTCAAAAACAGGCGGAGAAACAATGCTGAAAACACAGGAGACAGCGCCAACGCTACTCCAAAAGATACCGAGCACCAAAAAGAAGGTTTGAATTCACCAGAAGAAAGTCCAAATCGGAAAGAGTATCGGAGCTCTGCCTTTATTACGAAACAACATGAAAAAGGAGCTGTTCTCTTTACGATAGTAGAAGCCGGAACACCTTTTTATGGCTCAATCTGGTGCGAAGTAATTGAGCGCGACGAACAGGTTAATCATAACGTCCGAGCGTTTGGTCCAGATGAGAATTTGGAACAGATCGTGGTCGACGCTAGATGGAAGGAAACTAGGGGGAGGCACACCGGATTTGACAAGTTTGTTTATGCGTATTTTGATCCACGCAGTTTTACCGGGAGAAGTTGTGGGCTCGCTCTTGCCATCGCCGACAAAAGGGCGCGCTATGATCCCGAAAACCTTCTGGATATCCCTGTCCTTGTCGCCACCGGAGACTTGCCGATCGACGGTCATGGAAAGGTGATCGGTATAAATCACTTCAAAGAAAAGCTGAGCCTTGTTGATGATACCCTGAAAGTGCCGGCTCAGTTCATTTTTCCGAAGGCGAATCGACCGCGGCAGGGCACTGAAGAATTCAGCATACTTGAACGCATCAAGGCTAAAGGTATCATTTGCCGTCCTGTTGAGAATATCAATAATCTGTCAGATCTTTGGACAGCACCTGAAGACAGAGCCAAGACAGACGACAAGACTAAAACCCACAAGCCTCATGAGATCTCAACATCTGAGTCTTTGGACGTGAAGGCCCATCCATTTTCCAAATATGCCTGGGTGGGTATGGCTGCTGGAGTTCTCGGTATTGGGGTCGTCACGCTACTGGCAGATCGCTGGATGTCATTTCTCCCCGATCCCGTCGCTGAAGCAGCGCGAACGGAAAGACTGACAGCAATTGAAAACGCCTACAGCCATGTGACTGCTATTTCTGCGAAATCTTGCAATGATCTTGTCTCAGCCGTTGATCGACTGACGCTGGAGGATAGCGGTTACCTCAATCAGAGCCACAAGAAGGCGATAAGCCAAAGCGATGACTGTCGAGCCAGGCTGAAGCAAAGCCAGTCTGTTCTGGCGAGCTTGATGGCAAGCGTTAAACAGGCCGGCACTCAGCCCAATCCGGATAGCGATATCAAAGTGGTTGAAATTTTAGCTAAGCTTGATTTTGTCGATCCTGCGTCTCTCACTGCCGGACAGGGCAATGCCTATAAATACGCCCAGGGCGCAAAAGGCCGTGTCGAAGAGGCACGTACGCTCATCAAGGCACTGGGGCCATTGCAGACCGTTGATGAACGGTCCACAGCGAAAGCCTGCCAGGACGTACTCGCTGCCAATCAGAAACTGGACCAATATGGCCAGCAGTATCTTAAGCACTCCGGATACGATATGGAATCTTCTGTGCGCCTCTGTAACCAGATGGCGATCGCCAGTGCCGAGCGCATCGCCAGGCTTGAATCAGCCATTGCAGCGGCAAAGAAGAGACCAACTCTTGAGAGCTATTCACAAATGATCGAGGTATATGACGGGCTCAAGATCTATGATAGGTCGCACCTTGAAACCGGCGTGACTCAATTTGTTGAGACAGGCAAATTGAGCCACAGGCAATACAGGATGCAGCTGGAAGGCCTGAACAAGACCCTGAGGGCCTGGAGGTCCAAACCGGCGTCAGCCACGCTGTTTGAGGTGATCTCATCATTGGACAGGCTCCTTGCTTCCGAACGGGAAGGTATCGCTTCAGGAAACCTGCAAACAGTCAAGGATGCAATGGCCGTTCGTACGAGGGCCAACAGGAAAGCTAACGCAATCCAAAAGGGTGAAATTTCCAGTCTGCGCTGGTTTGTTCGTGATATTGATGGTGCTGACATTCCAAACGGCTTAGCCGGCTCCTTAAGACGCTTGTTGCATCAGTCAGGCCTGAAACTGGCACAGAACATTGACGACAGCGATATTGCCATAACCGTATCTTTATCTATGCGCTCGGCGCTCACGAATGTCGGTCAGGTCAATGTTCATGGCGCCATCGTGAATCTAAATATGCAAGCGGCCTGGACCGTCGACAACGAAGTTCTGTTCATAGAGAACGGCTCAGCCAATGGCACAAGCACGCTGAGTGCTGAGAGAGCGAGAGACCAAGCCTACCAGAAAGTGATGGAGAAGGTTGTGTCGGTTCTATCAGAGAGGTGAGGTCGGCGAGAATAAATCATTGTCGCCATTATCTTCGGTGAAGGAAGATGGGAATCAAGGTAAACGTAAGGAAAAATCCCATCTAATCACTATTTATGTTTCGATGTAGGTGTGCCGAAAAGCAAGTTTAAAGGAAAAATGCAATGAATCCGATTATTACTAAAATTAAGAATGCCTACCTTATAATAATATATATTATTTCATTTACTTCAATATCAATTACTATTATGATATTCACCACGTTATCTTCAAGGGCGCAAAACATCAACAATTCCATATACGATATTATCTCACAGCTTCAGCGCGGCAATGTTAAAACCGTAGCGGTACTTAACTTCGTTGACGTAAGGGGGCGTGTTAGAGCCCTTGGTAAATACCTTGCTGAGGAACTGTCGATTACGCTGGTCAAAAGTCAAGATACAATCAAAGTCATAGACCGCGGGAATCTCAACCGTTTATTGGATGAGCTGAATCTGTCTGAGTCCGGCCTGATAAATCCTGAGAACGCTAAAAAACTAAGTAACATATCTGGGATAGATGCCCTCATTTTTGGCAGCATAGTTCCTACGGGCGATAGCTATCGGTTGCAGTTGAGAGGGATCTCCGTTGGTACGGCTGAAGTGATTGCGGCTGCGGGCTTGGATATAAGGGGTGCGGAACACCTGAAAGCCTTGTGGAGAGATATTGTATCCTTGAATAATAGTTACGCCATCAAATCCAAAGATGGGTCAATGGCCGCTGAATCAGGCATATCCAGGAATGATCATGTTAAATATAATGAAAGGTTGCAAGTTAATTTGATAAACCTATCGAGGTCACAGAAAATTGTTTACGGCCAGAAGTTTTACTCTTTGAACTCAACATTTTCTGTTAAGAACTTGGAGAATAAACCCGTTGAGATCATATTCGTGAATAAATATTACTTAATGTATCAGGATCTATCAGGTCTAACATGCTCTCCCACCAGCGACTGGGGACGAATTGAGACCAACCTGGGAAAAGCGAGTTCCGCATCTGCTTTCGGCTACGGCAAAGGACAGATGATTGGTCCTGGTGAGGAATTTATGGTCGTTGTGAAGAGTTTAAATTGCCCAGCCCCAGCAAAACAGGGTAAGGGTAATTTTTCTATAAAAATGCTTTCGAAGAACGAATCAAATCGAACATTTCAGGAAAGCTTTAACTTCAGAGATATTGAGTTAACAGGAACTCACTAAAGGCAAATTGGCTGGTTAGTCAGATCTCGATGAGTTCGGGTATTAGCGCGATTTAAGGGAAGCTTGACTTTATCGAAACTGTCAATCGGCATTGAATGTTGACCCCTGGATCGCTGCCGCGGGTAAAAGCATGGCCGCCTCCTTCGCTCGTGGCGTTATGAGGGATCACAATGCCGTTAAAGCCGCAATCACAGAGCCATAGTCGAACGGACAGACCTAAGGTCAGGTAAACAGGTTGAAAGTGGTCAAGCGTCAAATGTATGGGTGCTCTGAAGCCTGGAATCTCCGCCATTTCTGATTAGAGTTTTTCGCTGTCATTTCCCTGGCTGGGATAAGGAGCGGAAGCGATGAAAGCATCGAGGTTCACGGACGCACAGAAGGCGTTCATCATCAAACAGGGCGAGGACGGCACGCCAGTGGCAGAGATTTGCCGCAAGGCGGGGATCAGTCAGGCGACCTATTTCAACTGGAAGAAGAAATATGCCGGCCTGCTTCGCCTGAGCTACGCAATGGCTCCGCTCAGCAGGCCTTGACGGAAACCAAATCAACGGAAATAAACGTGAACGGATTTTACTAGCAAATGGCCCGGATCAGGGGGCTGGGTCAAGTTGCATGTCCATTTTATGGGCAAAATCATTCCGCAGTTTTCCCAAAGCCTTCAAAGATTCCTGAAGTTCTTCATGCAACCCCATTGCAACTGCGAGAGTAATTTTCTGGTGGTAACTCAAATTCATTGAACTCAAATGTCTTGAGTACGGAATAAGCTGATCGAGCAATTCATCCAAAACGCTTTCAACAAAAATATGAGAGCGAATGACAACACCTAACTCATCCTCACCCATGAGTAATTTATAAAATTTGTCTGCCTCTGGATCGTTCATTGCCACCTCTATTTCACACACACATGAATATATAATAGGGTATCAAGCCTTTCGCTGTGCCATTTCACGTAGGCTCGTCCCCGCTAGACGATAGAATAATTTGTCTATGTCCCATGAACTGTCGTCGCAAAGTTCACGTGTTCTTGGGGAACGTTCCAAAGGAATGTGGCGACGAAGATCACTAACTAAGGCAAACAATTGATTTTGAAGCTCAACAAGACTGCTAGGCAAACAAATCTTCATAGCGTTTGACGGGTTACCGCGCGCTTCGATCGATCCATCCGGACCTACATAGAGAAGACCAAGGCAAGTGCTGTCCGGATAGTTATCGGTGATCCAGCTCAGGTGATCGTGCCCTTGTGATATATCCTTCTTCCAGTAGGTAGCTGGGTTATCCTTATCGGTTTTGAGTTCGAACGCTATACATTGCGATGATGGCTCATCCACCCACAGGACATCTGGTCCGGTTCCAACGTCATTGTCCGGGCGAGTAGCCACGAATCCGAGAATTTCTCCTAGGACCCTTGTCGCTTCTTCCATTCGTCGTGTTGAAGCTCCACTCAAATCCATGAGCTGTGTGCGCCAGCGCCCAAACTCGCGATCAAAGTGTTCATTTAACGTCAATCCAACCAACCAATCGACATTGCGCGCGAACTGTGAGGCGTCGTCTCCAAGAGTAGCTGTATTTCGAGGACCAGGTCTCCGTGGAAGAGCAATATTGTTACCCAGCCGGTTCATGGCCCGACGATAGGCCAAGTGAGCACTGTCTATATCTTCCTCAGCTTCCAAGGCAGCGCCAACCCAAACAGATTGCCAGCCAGAGAGTACTGGATCTACATGTCCGGTAGCCTCCGCAGCAGAATCCAGAATGTTTCTTGCTTCCGTAACATCTCCGTTCCACATTGCGGCTGCATAAGAAGCCTCGGCAAGTGCGGCAGCGACCATTTGCTCTTCAGCCTCTTCCGCACGCTGAACTTGATCCTGGTCGAGATCGCCCCGTTGGATATTGTCGCCGTAAAAGTCAAGCCAGGAAGGCTCACGCGATAAAACTGCATTAATCGTTTGCAGAACAGCATCACCCTCCTTAATTTTCATACCTTCCTGAACAGTACGTCCCAATAGAATTTGCCGCTGTAACAACTGCGGAAGAAGGGCGACATTTCGGTCATTGTTAAACCACGAATTGAGTTCGGTTCCAACTATAAGAAAGGCGCCGTAGTCGTTTCTCCCTCGATTGATTCGACCGAACAACTGGACAAGTCGATTGGCGATGCGCGTGGAATGCAGATTTAGCATTCGGAGGAACTCCCACTGATAGCGCTCTATCAGGGAAGCGCCTGATGGTAGTCCATCCATCACCATAACGCGGCAAGTGTCGTGCGGCAGGTCGATACCGTCGACCCGGGAAACAAGAACAAATGCGCCATCAGCGGATCGTCGAAAAGCTTCAAGCTCTACAGAGAAATTCTGTGCGGCAGGGGGCGCCGCCAAATCTTCCCAGTTTCTTGCGGCTGTATAGCTCGGTACTGCAATAAGCACCTTCTGTTTGCCGCAAATCCGTGAGACAAGGTCGGATGAAACTCCTCCAACAATATTGCGGCCAAACAGGATCAAGCGCTCACCGTTTCCGGCGTCGTTATCCGGTTCAATTACGATATCGGGTAACCTGCCGAAAGCTCGCACAATATCTGTCTTCGACTTCAGTGTCGCAGATAGATAGACGCGACGGATCGGCCGTTCGAAGACATCGAGTGCGAGAGAAGGAAGAAACGGTGGCGCTAGCTCGAACATGCCACGACTAAAGAGTAACGCACAACAATCAAGTTTGTCCCGTAAGTGTGCGAAAGGAAATTTAAGATTATCATCATCATGGACTCCATGACTGTGCAATAGCGTCAGAAGTCGATCACGACGTTCTGCAAGCCCCCCCGGAGCAGCCATCACGATCGAGGGGTGTTCGCCCGTCAGACTATCCTCGAAGCGTCCCTCAATACGAAGGTCTCGAAAATGGGGACGAAAAAGTTCAGCGACTTCGTTGAGCAAATCCGGATGTTCCCGCCCGGAAACAGTCAGAGTGAGAGAGCCACGGAGGATTGCTTCTGCGACGTGCGCATCATCAAAAATGACGGCACCGGGAAAGAACCTGCGCCTGATAGCGCTCAGCCCGTTGAAGAGGGCGTGATACGTGGTGATACAGAAGCCGCGCCCACTTTCGAAAAGATCGTTGCTGAAATTGGACCGTACTCTAACAGTATGGTCCAAACCTATCCGCAAAGCTTCCTGAGACGTCTGATTAACGAGGTCAATAGTTGCACAGACGTAAATGACGTTTTCAATACCTTCATTCACAAGGCTTTGTGCCGTCAGTAGACCAACGAGGGTCTTGCCAGCACCTGTATTCAACGAGACCAGAACGTCGTTCCTGTCGCGCGCGTCATTCCATTGAACAAGTGCCTCCGCTTGGCCGCGCCATAGATCGTTTGGCGTACCTGGTAAATTGGGCAGGCGCTCAAATATCTTAATGGGGTCAGTAGGCTGTGCTGCCGTCAACGGCGTACCCAGTTTCGAAAAATCCATCACTTAACCAATCCCATAAGTTGCTCCTTATCCACGGGGCGAGAGCCCTCAATCTTCTGCTGTCACTCCTTCTTGATCGCTCTCCGGCTCAGGTTCCCGGCGATCGTCGCCATCAGAGACTACGCCTGAAAGAAACTTATGATACTTGTCTTGCAAATGCTTCAGAGCTGTATCGTCGTCCACTTGGTGTTCCAGCTTCTCTTGGAAGAACTGAAGACGCGCCTTGTTTTCCTCTATGATCTGGGCCCAAGTCTTGATCCCGACGGAGATATTGTCCTTAGAAGAAATGACACCACGGTCATCCATGCGGTACGCAGCATACTGATCTATATCGTCTGATATTGCCCAAAACGTCCATTTGACACCGCTCACCGTGTGGAACCGCTCATCATTTGCAACGCTGATCGCATATTTCTCAACTTGTGTGATTTCTTCATGGCCAATTTTTATCTTGGGCCGTTTCAGCTCAACGATCAGATGTTCGAGTTCATCAGCTCTGTGCCGACGAAGTGCTCTAGACAGCATGAGGTCAACAATCCCACGCTGCTGGCTGATATGTCTGACCGGCTTGTCGATAACAATGTCATCTCCAAGAATCTTCCGGTGTTTCTGCAATACTGCGGTGAGCCCCTTATCGCTGACAGACAGGTTGTATTCCTCACCGAACAGCCAAGTGTTGTCCTCGATGATCTTGTGAAGTTGCGAACGCTCTTTGAGCCGCGCTTTCATATCTGGGTCAAATAGGACCTGTTCCAATCCGGTGAGAAACTTTAGTCGGTCCGCGACGATCTTGGCGGCACTGATGATTGACGAGAGGGATGCTTCCCGCAGCAATCCGGCGAGCTCTTCCTGTTTCCGCTTTGGCAGCCCCAGAACCTCGCTCATGATTATTTGGAGGTCTTCCGGACTCTTTTCGATTGCTGTACGGAGCATCCGAAGGTCGAACTCTTTCTTCTTCGGCGGGGCACTCTCGAAGTCCGGCATGTAATCGCTTGCCGTTACGGCCAGGATATCGAATACCTTGCGCTCAGCATTCTCCAGTGACGACTTGGCCTCGCCTACATACGGGTAGACATTCTGCGCCTTCCATGTCTCGACAACCGTTCGAGCACGCTTAGCAGCGCGCTCCCGGAAATAAGCCTTGATAGTTTGTTGCGCTTCTTCGATGCAACCGTTGAGAAAAGGATTCATTTCGGCGAGGTCGAGCTGTGCCTCACCATGCAGTTTTGTGATAAATGGTGATTTCAGATAGGCCGAAAAGTGAAACTCGCCGATGTGAAACCGCGTCGTTACTTTTGAAAGCGGAAAGCCCTGTTCTGTACACAGGTAGAGACCACGAGTCGTCACGTTCTGCCATTCAATGATCTCAAGCTCCACTGGATGCACTGCGCTCTCTTCATCTATGTCGTTCAGGTGCGCAATGTGGGTATTGGCTATTGCTATAGCGGGATCTACCTGCCTGCCCTCATACAGTATCGAAATATCCCGATAGTCTTTCAGGTAAAGTGCAAAAATCTCGGATAATTCCTGCACGGCATTTTCGGGATCAAGGGACCGGTATTCGTGGTGCAGTTCCGATATCTCAATCTCTACTCCGGTGCTTCCAGCTTCGACTGCTTCCTCGTCCGAGATACGAACTTCGCGAATATTGTCTTCCAGCATGGTGATATCGTAGGCGCGCAACTCACCTGTGTTCGTACGATATGCGACACGCCAATCGGCGACTCGGCCAAGGGCAAACACTTTGAACCGGCCACGGCCTTCATAACCGTGCAGCATACGCTTCTTCGTTTTAGTTTGACCACCAGGTTTTTTCCACGAGCCACCGAGGCGCGTGAACAAATGCGGAGCATCGTCGTAGGGAATGCCGTCTCCGTTATCACGGACAATGATTTTGCTCAATCCCAGTTCGCCGTAATTGAGCTGCACATCAACACGAGCTGCGTCAGCATCCAGTCCATTCCATATTAGTTCGGCGATAGCTTGGACCGGCTTCGCCTTCGACTGCCGCGCTAGGAAGTCTGGCTGGACCTCAACCGTATATCTGTGCTCAGTCATAAGCGCAGTCCTTCTGTATCCCCGATCTGCCGCAGCGTGCGGATAATGTAATGGCGGACGGCCTGTTCACGGCTTTTGGCTTCGCTAAGAATGAGCAAACGTTCTCAAGACTTCTATCTAGTGTCATCGCAACCTGAATCCTGTCGTCGATTTCCATGAAAGGCAAGGTAAATCAGCCACATGAGTGATCGCTTTGTCGGCACACCTAGCAGCGATATAAATGTCCGTGAACACCTCATCAACAGACATCATACAGAGTCGACAACTTAGTGTAACTCACAATTGAAATTCACTAGAGTTACTACAACCAAAATCTCTCACCCATGCCATCTTCAAAAGGCATGTTGAAGATGTCATTGTCGTGTTCAGCAATGGTCTGAAAATTCCCGAAAATAAACTGGCGCGGCTCCGCTGACAGCGGCCGGCGTGACAAATTCTTCCGGTATGCTTCCTCCTGAATGGCTTTCATGTGCCCTGGCGTAGTGGTCACAGTGAGTACATGGAAAAATTTCGGGATGCCAAATTCTTTGAGGGCTGTCTTGGTCATTAAGGCCCGGGCGTAGACTATGTATTTCCGGAGCAGTGAAGTATCGCGCCAGAACGTCCGTTTCTTTTGCTTCTCCACTGATGGCGCGACAGTCTCGGTTTCCATATTTTGTTGGTGTGTGATCAGCCACAACCAGCAGAGAGGCGCTACCCTTCAAGCATGACGCGATATAGTGCACATAGCCATGAAAAATCCCCCTGTTATGGGAAACATCTCATGGATTGTTCGACTGCAGACCTGTACACTCAAAAACCAAGCTGCATTTCATGTTACACTACCGAGGTGATTTAGGATAACCTCACTTTCTACTATTTATTTTTGGTGAAACAAAATGGTTTTCAAAGATGAGTTTTGGGCAGGCTTCCTTTTTGCTTTATTAATCGTACTTGTTATAGCCATTTCTCTATGGTTTGACATAATTGAAACTATACGAGGGCACGCGTTCTTGTTCGTGGGCATTGTTTGCGGTTTTGTATTATTTGGGATAGCTCTTATCGCACTTCGAGACAAGATATTCTATTTAATATTTGGAAGATCAATAACAAACATATCAGATGTTATTCATGATTTTAAGAATGTTGCCGATGCGTTAAGAAGTGGAAATGGAAATATAGCAACTGAGAGGGCAGAGCTTGCCCTCATTGATACTTTTTTATTTTATTCGAGGGGAAAAGTACTAAAGTGGGGGCTTGGCAGTTTAATTGGTATTATTATTGGAGTTGCTGGCATTTCAGGGTCGTTTTTGCTGTTTGAACAAAACAAAAAACTCTCGGAACAAACAATTCTTCTAGCACTACAAAACGAAAAGTCTGACATTCAAAACGCTATAGCCTCTCTTGGAATGGTGGACGTTATCCGTTCCCGGCTATCGAAACCGAAGCCAAAATCGATTTTTGACCACAAAGATAGTGGTTTGCAATTCCATGTTGATGGCGACTGCTCCATTGTCTCGTCTAAAGGAATAAAGTTGTGGGAGACTTCAAACCCATCTCAGATAGATGCTGTCGTTGCGCTGGCAAAATCAAAAGAAATTGGCGATCAGGTAGTCGCCGCTCTTATCCATCTAACTCAAGATGAGAACCAGAGCGTTGTATTGGGCGCGCTAATTTCCCTTGAAAGGGCGGGCAAAATTAATCTCATTGAAGAGATTAGTGTTTCAAAAGTTGCTGCCTTTTTGGAGATTCCTTCGTATGCGGGTTTGATTCGTATTTTTGATAGTATTGTGAATGGATTTTTATGTGATAAATGCAGAATAATGCTATATCGATCTCAAATAACAATGCTTAGTAAGGAAGTTACACTTTCAGAAGTAAGCGGTTCAATAGTTAATAATAGTACGCACATATTTAATAGAGACAAAGATATTTTCAAAGAAGTAACCGTGAGAACAGGACACTCCTTTCCGAATATCTTCATAGGGCCGGGTTTCCGTTTTGAGGGTGACAAATATCCATTCGATCTAACGTCTTCAGTAATGGATCAATCTCATTTCGTACATCTGATGGTAAATCCAGATCCAAAGAAGAACTGTTCAGCTGCGAAAAAGTTCACCATGAACAATCGATATTTTGACTACTTAGAACAAGATAGAGAAAAGATTGTTGATCCGAGTAAATAAGTTATCACACTTGTATTATAGTTTCTTTGAATGAATTATTTTTGCGGATTGGATACATACATTCGCTAGATCAACTTACCTCGATTTGTTTCAATATCCACCAACATGTCAGATACCGTCCTAAACGGCACCCTAAGATAAAATTACCTCCTGAGAGCCCCTCACAAGCTCGCACAGCGGCCTTTCCTAACTTTCGGAGTTGTGGGTGCCAGTGTCAGCGCCAGGTTTGGGGCGGGGAACAACCCTTGCGGCTTTGGCGTGGTGCTCGACGCCGGCACCTCTATATCATCGGCCAGACCATGACGGGTAAATCAACCCTGATGCGGTCACTTATGGCTCAAGACATTTTGGCTGGACATGGCTGTGCTCTCATTGACCCTCATGGGGATCTGGCGCTTGAGGTGATGGAAGCTGTGCCGTCCAACCACATTCGGGACGTGATTGTGCTTGATCCGTCTGACCTCAAATATCCGGTGGGGTTTAATCCGCTTTACCGGGTGCCAAAAGATGAACGTGATGCGGTAGCGGAAAATCTGACAGCTACCTTTGCTCATTTGTGGCGTGATAGTTGGGGGCCGCGCCTAGAATACATCCTCCTCAATACCATTTCGGCTCTCTTGGATGCACCCGACAATTTGCGGCCGACCATGGTCTCAATTCCACTCATGTTAGTGAATGAAGAATACCGGGAGAGGGTTTTGCGCCACGTGCAAAATCCTCAAGTGCGGGAATATTTCTACACCGAGTTCTCACGGTGGAAGGGCCGGCACCTGGATGACCGGCTAGGGCCGATTCAAAACAAGATCTGTAAGTTTCTCACCAACACAGCGGTGCGAAATATCTTTGGGCAGTGGAAGCCCAGTATCGATCTTGATGAAATCGTGGCAAGAAAGCAGATTCTGATTGTGAGATTATCTAAAGGTCTTGTGGGAGAGCTGACCGCCAACATGGTTGGCTCTTTTGTCGCTACTGGCTTTCAACATGCCGCTATGCGCCAGGCCAAGCTACCAGAAGGGGAGAGGCCTGATTTTGATCTTCATATTGATGAGTTCCACAATTTCACCACTGACGCTTTTGCGGACATTCTCTCTGAAGCTCGCAAGTATGGCCTCACCCTTACCATCGGTCATCAGTACATTGATCAAATGGCTGAGGAGGTGGCCGACGCAGTCTTTGGTAATGTCGGTAGCATCGTGTCCTTCCGGGTATCAGCTCGTGATGCTGAGCGTTTGGCCAAGGAGGTTGGCACTTATCACCCTCGGATTTTTGGAGATCTTGGGGTGGGGGAAGTGGTGGCCAAACTCCTTAAGCAGAACAACACCTCATATTCGATGCGCGGCCGCACTGAACCAGATGCCGTTAAAATCTATGGTCGCAGCGACTCCATACGTCGCCTGTCGCGAGATCGCTATGGCCGTAAACGGTCAGTGGTTAAAAAGAATATTAGTAGGTGGATTGGACGGCAGAAGATGTAGAGAACCCCCCGGGTCTGCTGGCCCAGGGGGTTGTGTTTTGTGAGCAGGTCTGAAAAACCGGATCGAGTTGGTTCCTCACATAATGAAAGAACGGGAGCCATTCTTTTCTCGGGATTATCTCCGACATCCCGTACCAATGCATCAAAATCGCGTAAAAGAGCCCGGATATTACATAAGACATTCCGCACACTTTGAAAATAGAGTAAAATATGCCACTATAGACAAATCAATCAGACCCATCTGGGGGATATTGGACTAGTGGGTATTATATTTGGAAGGTGATAATTATGAATGACATCAAAAATCAATTAACTCAAAAAGCAAAATCTGCCAAAGAGCAAATAAATGCAAAGTTTGAATCTATTTTTGCTAACGTAGATCCTGTAAAAGGGCGACCAAATATTGAGAGTGATGAAATTCTCGTGAATAGAACATTTCTTAATAATCGATTTATGTATATTGTTGGGGCAATAATTACATTTGTCCCCCCTTTTATCTGGGGTCCAATAGTCCTATTCACCGCATATTACTTAGGCTCAAATTCCGGTGTAATGTTAACGAATCGACGCCTTGTTATATTTGATAAACTTTTAAAGCCACAAATGTATAAGGCTGTTGAAATTCCATTACACCATATAAATTATGTTAAAGTTCGATCCCTCTTAGACAATCGCGACAGTCTCATCGATCGGTTGCTCGGATCTGGGGCGATTTATGTTAACTGGGAGTCTCCTACATCTGGTACGCGAAATCAAATTATAGAAGATCTTAGCAAAGCAAAGAAATTAGCCAAAGATATTCAAAAGACTGTCGATGAGGCAAAATCTCAATGAAGGCACTCTTTAAGCTTTTGTTTGGCTTCTCCAAAAAACCCGTTGTATGGAAGTATAGTATCTTTTCGCTGCTGGTTGCTTCTGCTTCATTATCTATTGTTGGTCATCTTATACTTCACAGCGGAGTTGAGGCGACTTTTAGCTCTGATTTAGTTCAAAATATATTGCCTAACAGCTTCAAAAACTGGTCTGGAATAATCTCATTTTTAACGGCCTTAATACTTTTCTCTGCGGCAACGCCTGTGATATCTGCATTAATATTTCCCACAATGGCATTTTTCCAAGTGATATTCTTTAGTATATTTGCCAATGCATATGAGAAAAATAATATCCCTTCAGCAAAAAGCCTGCATACTCCGATGATTGTTAATGTATTAGTTCTTCTTAAGTGGTCTATTGCTAAGGGTATTATTTTTATACTGTTACTCCCCTTGTTTCATATACCTATTTTGGGGGTAGCTGTACATCTGACACTAATAGGCATCTGGATAACATTGGTTTTTTACGAGTTGGTTGCGCGGCGATATTTTGGTGCACATGGGTACTGGAGGGAACTCAAGTGTCGGTTGCCCGAGCTATTTAAAGCGGCACTCATTGGCGTAACGATTGGCTATATCTCTGTCACAATTTTGATCTTTCTTAGCATTGCTATACCATTACTAAAGCCCATATTCCTCCTGTTATTATTGGCAATGATTATTACAACAAACTACACTATTTCCGCCGCATTTCTTCAGAGTGTCTATGAGTACAAAGACAAATTAGGATCTGGAGAAAAACTTGCGATACCAAATGTGCAGTTAGTTGATGACACTGTATTTTAATTTGGTGGCTGACATAAATGTGTGCGTTTGTATTGAAAAAGGCGTAGGAGCTGTTGACAAAGTGTTTTGTCCAGAGGCGGATGGATACCACCTGAACGAAGCCGAGATAGCTTGATTCAGTTTTGTCGTATCGTGTGGCCAGGCGACGGGCATTCTTCATTTTGTTGAAGCACCGCTCGACCTGATTGCGCAATGCATAGATATAGCCGTCGATTGGGATCTGAACTTTCCTGTTTCGCTTCATGGGGATGATTGTGGCACCCCCTCGCGTTTCCATATCATCGCGTATGAAATCAGCGTCATAGCCGCGGTCAGCAATCAGGACTTTGGGTTCCGGCCCATTTTCTTCCATGAGCGGATGATAGCCTTTGCAGTCAGCACTCTGACCAGCCGAAATTGTAGTCGCTACTGGCAGTCCTATGATATTGGCGCGGAGGTGAATTTTGCTCGTAAAGCCACCTTTTGAGCGCCCAAGACCCTCTTTCTGAGTCCCCCCTTTGCGCCAGCCGCATGATGATGCGCCCGGACGATAGTGCTGTCGATCATCTGAACACTGTCAGGGATGGCCTCGGTGGCGTTCAATGCTTCCAGCAAAATGTCCCACAGGCCCGAGAGCGTCCACCGCCGGAACTGCCTGTAAACGGAAGACCATAAGCCAAAATGATCCGGCAGATCACGCCATGGAGTTCCTGTTCTGGCTATCCAGAAAACACCATCCAGAACAAGGCGATGATTTTTCGCAGGTCGACCGCGCTTGGGACCTCGCACCGTCACGAAAGGCTCAAAAAAAGCCCACTCCTCATCACTCATAAGACCACGGATCAAAACTGCCTCCTCAAAAGACAGTGTTGAATCATATCTCAGCTGATTTGGGAATCTACTTTGTCAACAGTGTCCATCGTCAGAGTTTTCCGGAGAACTGAGGTTGTTTTCTAACGGAGGCTCTGGTTCGATTTCTGTTTGAGTTTATGCTGCAGCTGATTGGTGCTGCAAGCGGCGTTTTCGGAATGTCTGTTTCTTGATCTCCTCTCTCATTTTCAGGATCTTCACGCCTCGGCCATGGTAGACATCGGCGGGCGTCAGATTGCCCAGGCTCTCATGGTAACGATAGTTGTTGTAGTACTCGACGAAGGCACCGATCTGCCGTTCCAGATCGCCAGGTAGGTAGTAGTTTTCCAAGAGAACCCGGTTCTTCATGGTCTGGTGCCAACGCTCGATCTTGCCCTGGGTCTGCGGGTGATGCGGCGCACCGCGAACATGATCCATGCCCTTGCTATCGAGGTAGTCGGCCAGGTCGGCGGCGACGTAGGACGAACCATTGTCGCTGAGCAATCGTGGCTTTTGGACGACCGTGGCTTGATCACACCCTGATGCTTCCAACGCCAGTTCCAGCGTGTCGGTCACATCTACGGCCTTCATCGTCGTGCAAAGCTTCCAGGCGATGATGTAGCGGCTGTAGTCGTCGAGGATCGTAGACAGATAGAACCACCCCCAGCCGATGACCTTGAGATAGGTGAAGTCGGTCTGCCACAGCTCGTTCGGTCTGGTTGTCTTGTCGCGGAACTCATCGGCTGCGCAGATCACCACATGGGCCGGTGCCGTGATGAGGTCTTCCGCCTTGAGAAGGCGATACGCTGAAGATTCAGAGATAAAATACCGCTCCTCATCGGTGTATTTAACCGCGAGTTCGCGCGGTGTCAGGTCTTCGTGGTCCAGCGCAAACTCGATAAAGGCTTTACGGGTGTCGTCTGGGATACGGTTCCAGACTGACCGGGGCCGTGGCGACCGATCTGTCAGGCCATCAATCCCTCCTTCAACCCAGCGGGCATACCAGTCATAAAAAGTGCTGCTGGGGATGCCGAGCATCTTCAAGGTCTGCCTGGTCGACAGATGTGACCCCTCGACTGTGCGGATGATCTCCAGCTTTTCGGATGCAGGATACCTCATTCGTCGTCGCCCCCATCCGCGATCATGCTTTTTTTGAGCAGGCGGTTCTCAAGCATCAGCTCAGCAACAACCTCCTTCAGCGCCAGCGCCTCAGACCGTAACTCCTTAACCTCAGGTGCCGTCGCCTGACGCGCCGTATCGCCTGCCAGCCGGTTCTTGCCGGCCTCCAGGAACTCCTTCGACCAGGAGTAATACAGGCTCTCGGCGATCCCCTCACGGCGGCACAGCGCGGCGATGCTCTCCTCGCCCCGAAGGCCAGCCAGAACAATCCTGATCTTCTCTTCGGCTGTATACTGTTTACGGGTCTTACGCTTGATGCCCCTGACCAGCTTGTCAGCAGCGCCCTTCGATGTTCCGGATTTCTTGTTCATCTTCGCTCCTTAATGGCTTCGATGAACCAGAAATCCTCCGTTGATCAAACCCCTAAATCTGTCCAATGGGTGCTGACGTCAGACACCAGAGCCCGCGATCATTTTTCAAAGGGAGTTCAATTCTTCGGAAATATGTCGTGTATCAAAGAGCATTCCGGCAAAAGGTGCATACCAAGCTCTTTGGAATTCCCGCCTTTCAAGTACTGACTGTGACCACCAAGCCCGGACGGGTTGAGCAGATGCAACAGGCATGGCGCAACCACCTAGCAAAGGGTGTTCATGCTATCAATCCGGCCTTCTTCCTGTTCACTGATTGGGAGACGATCGAACAGCATGAAGGGGATATTCTCTCCATGCCGTTTCTGAGCGCCAAAGGTGAAGAGCTGGTGCTGTAGGGAGTTGGTTTAGATGGGGTTTTATCTTTTACTCCCAATTCTTTCTATTTCTTCCAACGCTTTGTTCAGCTTTTCAACTTCTGCTTCCTTCCAAAGGCCATGATTCATCTTATCCCTGATTTCTAAAATAAAACTTACTATATAACCAACGGGAATCCCAAAAATCAGCCCCCCTAGAAGCCCAGTGGCAAGGCCATTACCTGCACCGTCGCCGCCAGCTGAGCTTAAAAGAGATAGAATTATTGAAATTGCTATAACTACAGGCCATGATATTTTATGTCTTTTATTTTTTGATTGTGATGACTTCACATCCCTAATGGACTTGTTTATTTTTTTCTTGATATCATCAAAACCTTCGCGGACATCTTTCTCTATATAGTATATTTTATCATTGTAATTTAGGAGCTCACCTAATGATAGATTGCTTTCTTTTTGGAAGTACTCTTTCATTTCTTTCAGAAAGTCAAAATTTGAATACTTATAAGCGTACTTCACAGACGTTTCAAGGTGATGATAGTTTATTTCCCTAAAGTACTTTACATATTGATCAATTTGTGTGCGAACTTCCCTAATACACTCCTGGATTACATCTTCAATATAACTCTTGTTTTTGAGTAAGTCTGGATCAGAAGCGGCTCTAATCCCATACATGTGATCGACCAATAAGCACCCTTTAAAATGTATCTTCCCGTTTACTGTATCTTCCTCATGAAAATGAACTTTTGCAAGGTCATATTTACTTAAACCATCATTAGGGTTGAGAGTGATTGATTGGCGAAGATACTTTTTTGCATCTTCAAAATTGCCGATACAATAGCACGCATACCCTGCTAGGCCATAATTTCTTGAGCTTGCCTTTTTATCCACCCCGGATGAATACTTAGAAGCCAATAGAAATTCCTCAATGGCTTGTGGAATATCAAAATATTTATCAGTACAATTTTTGTAATTGCCAAGATGTATCAACCCTCTGAGTGTGTAGAATCGATGCTCTAGTCTATATCCCGCATTGTTATTGTCTCCAGTAATCGCTTTGTTGATGTATTCGTAAGATTCATCTATCAGATTCCTATGAAATGCATCCTGTGCTATGCTAAACTGCTCGAATGCCCATGTTTGGTCAGGCGTTTTTGCAACTTTCAGCAATTCATCCAGGGTGTCATTCATCCGGCTCATCTCTGCAGCCATTTCAGCAAAACCTAGATCAAGAATAGATGCTATATTGTCTAGTGAATCGCCTACCCGATCCATAGAGGTAGAAAGTTGTTGGAATCCAGCAGATACCTCATCTGATAAACTATCAAGAGAATTAATAATCCCTTCTTGCACCGCAATGTTTCTACTTGCTAACTCCTCATTTGAGGTGATTAATTTGCAAATATTCTTATCAACATTCATTTCGATTCGATCGAAATGGCTTTTGCTCTCTAAATATTCTTGGTAGCTGAATCCATCTCTGAAATAGTATGGGTGCTGTGGTCCAAAATAGATACCTAGATCTGATTTGCTCACTTTTTTTCCAGTTATATTCTTTAAGGACGAGAATAATTTTTGAAGCTTGATAGAGCATGATTCTAAGATACTCATGCTGCCCATGAGCTTAATATAGCGCTCTCATATGGTCTAGGTAAATTGATTGCTTATGAGTGAGAACAGGTCAATACCGGCTTTTCGGCCGATCCTGACAGAAAGGGTGAGCCGTGCAAATTCCCAGATCTATGGCATACTGTCTGTATATGTCAGTAACAACTATGGAGCTCTACGAGGCGCTTATCGCAGCCGGGGTAGGGGAGGAGAAGGCAAAAGCTGCAGCAAAGGCAGTTATTTCTCGTGAAGAAGCCCAAGGTCTTGCCACCAAAGGTGATGTGTCTGATTTGAAGGTGGATCTTTATAAGTTTCTGTTTGCGGCCATGGTAACCCAAACGGTCTTTATTGTTGGTGACCTGCCCCCCGCATAATCCCTCACCATGATGTAGAGTCTGCCCAACTTTTGAAGGAGCAGACGAATGCGAAAGAGCCGTTTCACCGAAGGGCAAATTATTGGGATGATCAAAGAGCAGGAGGCCGGGATGCCGACTGCTGAGGTATGCCGCAGGCATGGTCTGAGCCCTGCGTCATTCTATAAGCTGAAATCCAAATATGGTGGCATGGAAGTGTCGGATGCTGCCCGTTTGAAGGCACTGGAAGATGAGAACGCCAAACTCAAACGGTTGCTGGCAGATACGATGCTGGACAATGTGGTTCTGAAAGATTTGCTGGGAAAGAACTGACGACGCCAACTGAACGGCGGGATGCGGCACTGAGAGCGATGCGGGATCACGATATCTCGCAGCGCCGGGTGTGCAAGCTCGTTGGTGTCGATCCTAAAACGGTCCGGCGAGTCGCCCGCTGGACAATCCGGAAATCCGCGCGGAAATGAAGAAGGTTGCGCGCAAACGCCGCCGGTTCGGCTATCGGCGGATCGGCGTGATGCTACAACGCAAGGGGATGACCATGAACCATAAGAAGCTGTACCGGCTTTACAGCGAAGAAGGGTTATCGGTTAAGCGACGGCGGGGGCGCAAACGCGCCAGAGGTTCGCGAACGCCGATGCCGGCAGCCACACGGCCCGATCAGCGCTGGTCGCTGGACTTCCTGGCCGACACCTTCGGGGCCTCACGCCGCTTCCGCATCCTGGCTGTGAATGACGATTGTTGCCGGGAGAACCTTTGCCTGATGGCCGACACCAGCATATCCGGTGCACGCGTGGCGCGGGAGCTGGATGCGCTTGTCCGGCTCTATGGCAAACCGGCCTGCATTGTCTCCGACAACGGCACCGAGTTCACCAGCCGCGCGATCCTGCAATGGGCCAACGAGAACGATATCGAATGGCACTACATTGATCCGGGCAAGCCACAGCAGAACGCCTTCATCGAATCATTCAACGGCAGTCTTCGGGATGAACTGCTGAACGAAGAAATCTTCGACAGTCTGGATGATGCCAGGCGCAAGTTGGCTCTGTGGCGATACGACTACAATCATGTCAGGCCGCACTCATCACTCGCCAATATGACACCCGCTGAAGCGCGCCGGGCGCTTGAGCTGAGTGTGGGTTCCGCGCCCGACGCGCTTGCTCAATCCGATGCCAAAGACTATGAAAACAAAACGCGCAGACTCTCGTTATGAATGAGGGACGCTCGGGGGGCAGGTCACTCAGCCAGTTGAAGATCAGGTTGGCATTCATTGCGTAACGCCGGGCAACCTGGGCAACCGAAACGCCAGGCACACGAGCCTGTCCGCAAATCGAGCGCTTCTCATCTTCGCTCCAAGACCGCCGCAACCGTTTCTTTGTCAATTCCCGCATCCGGTAGTGTCCACTTATTCGTGGTGGACACTAACCCATGCTATCCACATGCGTTAGGTCGGGTTCCCCGGACGCTCACGTGCCAGTTGACAATTTTTCCGTAAAATTAGAGTGATTTAATAATCTGCCTGCTGCGCTGCACAGATGACTAGGACATCAAGTCTTTTGCCACGACAAAATGTCAGAAAGTTGCTTACCAATCTCTTTATTTGCTGTTTGCAGAGTGCCAGATGCCAAATGAGCATATCTTTCAGTGGTGACTGATTTTTTATGCCCCATGAGCTTGCCAATCACTGGCAAGCTCATCCCTGAAGCTACAGCTATTGAAGCAAAACTATGCCGCAGATCGTGGATGCGCACATCTTCCAGGCCACACAATTTACGAATTCGGTTCCACGGTTTTTGTAGATTGATCAGGTTTTTCCCCTCCTTGCCACCAACGATAACAAAAGGATTATTTTTCAATTTGGGTAAATTCCTCAAAACCTCGACCGCAGGAGGAGAGAGAAAGATACTTTTTTTCCCTGTTTTTGAATCTGGTAAATTCAGGACTTCTTTTTCTAGATCCACATGTTCCCATTTTAAATTTAGAATCTCGCCAAGCCGTGCTCCGGTAAAAATGAGCAACCGGATAGCTGCAATTGCGTAGGGGTTTTCCTGGTCAGTATCTTTAAGTCGATTCAGGATTTCTCCCAATCTCTCAAATTCCTCAGTTGAGAGATATCGTTCACATTTATTTTCTTTAAAACGAGTGACTTGATGAGCGGGATTTGATCCATCCGGACGCAGGTTCCACCGCTCAGCTAGATTGAACATCTTAGACACCAACGCCAGACAACGATTGGCTACACCTGGTCCACCAGTAACAACAGCCCCTCCTCGATACTCTCTTTTCCCATCAGGGTTTTTTGCAGCCGTTTTACCATTTCTGATATCGTTCTTAAATCGATCAATATCTTCACGTGTTACATCCTGAACTGGGATATTTCCAATCAGAGGAAGGACATGGTTCTGGATGTTTTTTCTATCTGTGTTGTAACTTGATGGCTTTTTATGAATCTCGGCGTAATCTTTCAAATACCGATCACATAAATCACTTATCAAAACCTGGTCGCGTTTAGCTTCACGAAGAGCCACCAAATCTTTTCCAGCATAGATATCAGCGAGCAACCTCTGAGCTTGTTTTCTGGCGTTAACTACTGTCCACGGACTTCCATGTTCTCCAATGGTGAACCATTTCTGCCTTCCTTTGATACGAGCTTTGAGAACATACTTTTTCGCATTGGTCTGTCTTCTAACACCAAATCCCTTCACCTCAGAATCCCAGACGATCTGGTTTGGTTGGAGTCTATCGACAATTGACTTAGTGATTTTTGTTGTTTTTCCTTTTGTCATAATATCTCTTTCATAAATTTTATTTTTTTAGCAACCATATAGCTACCATATAGGAGACAAATATAGCGAATTCATGGCAAGCAGTGACTACATCACAACTGATATTTCAAAGGAATTACAACCAGCAACAAACTGTGTCGTAAATAACACTCAGACTGAAAATCCGCGTGTCGGTGGTTCGATTCCGCCCCTGGGCACCACTTCCCCTCCACCCAACCGACCCCCGGCAGTAGCCCAGCTTAACCCGCTTTGGGAATTTGCCTGCTGCTTCCAGTCGGACGACGGGTTGAGGTGAATAGAGAACCAGCTCTTTCACCCGACGCTTCGATAACATTCTCATCACGATACTCCTCATGTTGAGGAGCATCACGATGCCCCATGGGTTGACTGTTTAGGGCACACTGAAAGTAGTATAAAGTTATCATTCAACTCAACTATACGGAGAGCAAAAGAAATCGATTGTTTCTGAATTATTTTTCCCATCATCATAGCGTCGCATAGGAGCTCAAAGCGATCTAAGGCGCCATATAGAGAACGGTGACAGGCCCGGATATATTTGAATATTGGGTACTTCCTATTGAAAAGGAGGTATATCATGGCAACCAAACGCAGACAGAAAACAGACGCCTACACATGGGGTGATGCATTCAAAGCCTTCGGTTGTGGCTGGGCTGATACTGGCAAGAAATTCGCCGGCGATTGGGCAGACACCGGCGCATCAGTCAGCAGGCAGCTGTTCACCGGAGACTTCAGAAAAGAGCAGGAGGCGAAAAGGAGGCGAGAGCGAAAACTCCGAACGCGGCGTTCCTAATAATCAAACTCACAAGCCCCCTTCTCGGAGGGCTTATTTGTTCGCAGCCAAACTTCAGAAGACTTGTATCTTTTCTTTTCAAAATCGATTAAGGGCGCGAGGGCTGATCAGGAGCGATCTCGCATTTTACCCTACGGATTTAAACCGTACCGCACGCTGCTGCGGCTGGCAGTACCCCATATTAGATCGTTATTATCCGCCTGTCCGAACCCGGTGACGTATGGTTTACCCTCTGGGTTTTCCGGTAGAAGTCATGTGAAACTTGATACGAAGTTTCATAGCAGACCTCCTTTCATCCCTTTAGCGTGATTGCTAAGGTGCAGGTTATGTAAGAACTTGCCTTCAAAATTCAAACTGAGTTTTTCCAATACCTTTTGTATTTTAGCCTTCTAGGGAAACTTGCTTTAATTTGAGAAATCGGCCGGCAATTTTATTGAATTCGGAATCGAACCGCTGCCAAATTGACAATTGAGGGTAAAATCGGGGGTGACACTCCTATGACGCAGATATAAATATAGAATAATATCAATCCTTTAAGTGCTAAGCTAGATTCCGCCCCTGCTTCGCCTAAATCTATAACCATATAATTCATTTGATGAAATACAGATATTTATTCTTGACAGGGGGCGGAATCGAACCGGAACGCATTTGAGACCTGTTCATCTTCTCCGGAACATCCCCTAACTGCTACAAAACCGCCATGTGCTGATCGCCAATGTCACAGATGGTGGAGTGATGGTCTGGTGTTGCGCCCGGTCGGACAGAGGGCCCTGACCTGGAATGGACACGCATCTCATAATGATTGCCGATGATTCCACTTCAGAGAAGATTATAGGTTTGATCCGTTACTTTAGGGCAGCTTATAATTCAAACTATTCCTATTCCAGAAATCGGTCGCTATAATGCCATTTTTTCAGAAATACCTCTGAAAATTGATTGCATTCATTCTCGGATTCTAAAACCTCATGGCCAGACAGATTTATCGACAGGCTGCGCTTGACAGGTTGGCATCGCCCGAACAGCTGGACCGACCTCACACATTGGTCTCACCGCGCAACTGGCTGGCGCTGATTTTTCTGGCGGGAACAGTATTTCTACTTGCATACGGAGCCTTGGTTTCGTTCGCACCGGTCAAGGTGCCGGCCCGGGGCATGGTGCTGCAGACAGGCGGTCTGCTCGAGATCATCGCCAACAAGTCGGGCCGGATCGACAAGCTGACAATCAGCCCCGGTGATGAAGTCCGCCCAGGCATGGTGATCGCGGGGTTTAAACGCAGCACCATCATCAGGGAAATCAAGCTCGTCAAGGCGGAACTGTCGGACACAGAGGGCCGGCTGGCGTCGCTGGTCGAGTATTACAGCCTGCAGCGGAAAAACGAGACCGCCAATGAAACCGACCGGTTGGCGGGTTTACAGGAAACGGAACGGCTGCTCAAACGCCGGCGGAACCTGCTCGGAGAACGTCTCAAGGGGGTCAGGGAACTGGTGAAACGTAAGGTTGCCATTCCCACCAAGCTGATCAATGCTGAGCTTGAACTCACCGATGTTCATGAAAAACTGTCCAGGCTGAAAAACGAGGCCAATCATCTTCGGACCGATGCCCTCAAGCGCAAAAGGCGCCGGGATCTGGCCCTGCTTGATGAGAAATTGAAGATCGACAAGCTAAAACGACAGATCACCCGCCTGGAAAAACAACTGGAGGATGACCAGACGGTCACCAGCCCCCATGCCGGCAGGGTGATTGAAATCAAGATGAAACAGGGCGATGTGATTGACAAGGGCATGCCGCTGGCTCTGCTGGCGCCGCTGGCGGATGAAAAGAATCCGGATATCGCCGTGCTTTATGTGTCCACGGCCGACGGCAAAAGGGTCAAGCCGGGTATGGATGTCGAAATCGTGCCCAGCCTGTATCGCAAGTCGCAATATGGCTTCATCAGGGGCAAAGTCATTTATGTCTCCACGGTCCCCACCACCTTGCAGGGCATGCGCAGTGTTCTTCGCAACGAACAGTTGGCCAAGGAGCTGGCCGGGGGGGGCAGTCCTTTCGAGGTCAGGGTGCGGTTTGAGCGAGATCCAGCCAGCCCCAGCGGGCTGCGCTGGTCATCATCGGATGGCCCTGCATCAGCCATTCACCCCGGCACGCTGCTCGAAGCTTCGATCGTGGTCGAAAGACTGCCGATAGCCGATATCGTCATCCCCGGCCTGGCGGGCAGATTGGGGCTGCCGGAGCGATGAGCACGATGGTGGCAGCCGGCCGCTTCCAGCACCGGATTCGGCGAACGCCGACGGTTTTGCAGCTTGAGGCCGCCGAATGCGGCGCAGCGGCTCTGGCCATGGTGCTGGCTGCTCACGGGCGCTATATCGCGCTTGAGAATCTGCGCATAGAGTGCGGGATTTCCAGAGACGGCTCGAAAGCCTCGAGCATCGTCAAGGCGGCCCGAAGCCATGGCCTTGAGGCCAAGGGCATGAAAGCCGAACCCGAACACCTGAAGGACCTGCCCCTGCCGGCCATTGCCTTTGTTGATTTTTGCCATTTTCTGGTGGTTGAAGGTTATGGGCCAAGGCATGTCTTCCTCAATGATCCGGCAGGCGGGCGGCGCAAAGTGACCCACGAGGCGTTCGACGCCATGTTCACGGGTGTGATCTTGACATTCACGCCAACGGAGCGGTTCGAAAAATCGGACCAGCGGCCGAACCTGAAAGCTGCCCTTTTCGCCCGAACGAAAGGTTTGCGGCTGGGCATTGCCTTTGTGTTTCTCACCAGTCTGGCACTCGTCATCCCGGGAATTGTCATCCCGATTTTTTCAAGGGTGTTTGTCGACCAGATTCTGGTCCGGGGCTATGGCGACTGGCTGCTCCCTTTGCTGGCCGGCATGCTGATCACGTCGCTGCTGCGGCTGGGCCTGTCGGAGATGCAAAGAGCCCAATTGATCCAGGCCAGAACCAGATTGGCGGTCAGGGAAACCAAGGCCCTGTTCCAGCATATCCTGAAACTGCCCATTGCCTATTTCGGCACGCGATATGCGGGTGAAGTGGCCGGCCGGCTGGGCCTGAGCGGCAATCTGGCCTCGCTGCTGACGGGAGACATTGCGTCCATGGCGCTCAGCCTGATCACGGCGACTTTCTTTCTGGTGCTGATGTTCGCCTATAGCGCCACGATCACCATGGTCATCCTCGGCTTCACCCTGCTGAACATATTGGTGGTGATCCTGACCACGCGCATCGCCTCGGAAGGGTATCGCAAGCTCTCGATTGAAGGCGGCAAGCTGAGCGGCATTGGCATGGCTGGTCTGAAGGATATCGAAACCTACAAGGCCGCCGGGGCTGAAGATGCGTTCTTCGCCCGCTGGGCCGGATTGAATGCCCAGATCGTGACTCTCAGGCAGGCTCTGAGGAACAGATTGCTACCGGTCGCGACCATTCCAAGTCTGCTGCAGACCTGGACCGCCGCGACGATTCTGATCCTCGGCGGTTATGAGGTGATGAACGGCCAAATGACTATCGGCACGCTGGTGGCATTTCAATCTCTGGGTGCCAGTTTCATCGGCCCGGTGATCACGCTGACGGGCCTGGTGTCCACATTTCAGGAGGTGCGGTCCCTGACAGAGCGTATGGAGGATGTGCTGCGCCATCCCGTCGATCCGGTTTTCGAGACGGACACCGGCACTGTTGATCGGCTCCCGGTCGGCGAGTTGAGATTGAATCAGGTCTCTTTCGGCTATCTGCCCCTGGAGATGCCGCTGATCGACAAGCTAGACATCAACGTCAAGGCCGGCGGCCGGATTGCCCTGATCGGAGCATCGGGATCCGGAAAATCGACTGTCGGGCGCCTGATGGCCGGTCTGCTGCCACCGGGTGCAGGGCAGGTACTGATCGACGGGCGACCGGCGACTGAGTGGCCACGGCCGGCACTAGCAAGTCGTCTGTCCTATGTCGATCAGGAGATTGTGCTGTTCGAAGGCAGCATCCGTGACAATCTGACCATGTGGGACACCACCATATCCGAGGCGCAGATGATGGCGGCGGCGAAAGACGCACTGATCCACGATGTGATCTGTTCGCGGCCCGGTACCTATGACAGCCAGGTGATTGAGGGCGGTGCCAATTTCTCCGGCGGGCAGCGACAGAGGCTTGAGATTGCCCGGGCACTGGCCACCAACCCCTGCGCATTGGTGATGGATGAGGCCACCAGCGCGCTTGATACCATCGCCGAAGCGGAAATCATGGAGAATATCCGGGCCCGCGGCACCACCCTTATCATTATTGCGCATCGATTGAGCACCATTCGGGATTGCGACGAGATCATTGTCCTGGACCGGGGGAAGCCGGTCGACCGGGGCACCCATGACGAGTTGCTGGCCAAGGACGGGCTGTATACAAGCCTGATCGAGGATTGAGGACCAATGCCGGAGCGTTCGCATCATCAACAGCCCGGTCCGGAAAAAGAATCCGTGGATTCGCCGGGGGCGCCCGAGCACACCACTGCGCAATCGGAAGAGCTGGCGCGAATCCATCGTTCAAATGCGGATGCGGGGCTGGCGTTCAAACACAGCATCGGCCGGTTGGACAATGTGGTGCGCACATCGGGTCAGACCGGTTCCGGTTTTGCCATGAACCCGGCCGCCAGTGCGGTTCTGCAGGTGCTGGAGCAGTATGGATTCGATCCGGCGGAACGGGATATCGACCTCTATCATTTGCGGCTGGTGAAAGATGTGGGCGAATGCACGCGGCAGCTTGGAGCCCGCCTGCGGCCGATCCTGCTCCCGACCCGGTGGTGGAAGCAGGACCACGGCCATCTGGTCGGATTTGTGAAAGGCAATGGATCACGGAAACCGGCAGACGGCACCGGTGAAGACGATCAATCGGCCATCGCGCTGATCCGTGGGGTGTCGGGTGGGTATATGATACCGGTCCCCGGAAGCGAAAAGGCCATTCCGGTCACCCAGGCCGTGGCCGAAGACATTGAGCCCGGCGCCCTGGAGATATTGCCTCCGCTGCCTGTCAAGGTGTCGGGGCTCGGCGACATGGCCCGCTTCGTCCTGCCGATGATCCGCAAGGATCTGATATGGATCGCCGGCATTGGCGCGTTGCTGGGCTTTATCGGCGCCTTGTTCCCTCTGGCGACGGGGATCATTATCGATACGCTCATTCCCGGTCTGGAGCGCTCTCTGCTGGCCCAGCTGGGGGTGGCGCTGGCGGTTGTCGCCCTGCTCAATTATTTCCTGACCCTGGCAAAACAGCGCCATATGCTGCGGGCAAACGGGCGTTCCGGGCTGATTCTGCAATCGGCAATCTGGGATCGCATATTGAAGCTGCCGGCGGGCTTTTTCAGATCCTATTCCTCGGGAGATCTGCGTTCGCGCATGGACGGCATATCAGCACTGCGCAGCACGGTGATCGACATCGTTCTGTCCACCACCATCACCGCAGTGTTTTCCGTCTTCTACCTCATTCTGCTGCTACAATATGACACCAGGCTGGCCCTGGTGGCCATTGCCTATGTCCTCGTTCTGGTGGCGGGCAGCTTCGCCATCGCTCTTTATATGAAGTCCTATTACCGGCGCCAGGCCGAACTGTCCGGCTGGCTGTCCGGCTATGTGTTCCAGGTGCTGCAGGCGATCATCAAGCTGCGCACGGCGGCCGCCGAAGCGCGGGCCCTGGTCCTGTGGGCCGACAAATTCGCCGATGCCAATGCCGCTGCCCTCACGACCTTGCGCATATCAGGCCGGTTCGAGGTGATGACGCAGCTCTATGTCTCTGTCGGCATGATCAGCCTGTTCGCGGCTGCGTATTATCTGTCCGGCCCGTCACTATCCGCTGGCAGCTTCATTGCCTTTCTGGCGGCATTTGGCGGGTTTCAGTCGGCGTTTCAGGGCCTCAGCGGCGCCGCCCTCAGCTTCATCGCGGTGCTACCTGAATGGGAACGGGCCAAACCTGTCCTGGACGCAAAGCCTGAAACGAGCAGCAGCCAAAAAGATCCAGGAGAGCTCACCGGCGCCATTGACATGACAGGGGTCAATTTTGCCTATGAACAGGGCTCACCGGTTCTGAAAGATATCAGCCTGTCAGTCAGCCCGGGTGAGCATGTCGCTCTGGTCGGGCCGTCCGGTTCCGGCAAGTCGACCATTGTGCGCCTACTGCTCGCCCTGGACACCCCGCAAAGCGGTACGGTGACCTATAACAATCAGGACCTGCGCAGCCTGGATCTGACCCTGGTGCGCCGGCAGATCGGCGTGGTGACGCAAAACGGAAAACTGTCGGCCGGAACCATACTGGACAATGTGCGTGGCGCCACAGCGATCAGCTATGAGGATTGTCTTGGGGCCTGCGTTGCCGCGGGTCTTGAGGAAGACCTGAAGACCTTTCCCATGGGCATTCACACACCCTTGACCGAAGGGGCCACCACCCTGTCAGGCGGCCAGCGCCAGCGCCTGCTGATTGCCAGGGCCTTGGTCAACAAACCCAAAATCCTGCTTTTCGACGAGGCGACCAGTGCCCTGGACAACCGGACTCAGGCCATTGTCACGCAAAGCCTGGAACGACTGCAGGTGACGCGGATTGTCATCGCACACCGGCTGTCGACCATTGCCAATGCGGACCGGATCTACGTGCTGGATGCGGGTAAAATTGTCGAGGAGGGTTCCTATGATGACCTGCAGAACAATGATGGGCTGTTTTCCAGCCTGGCACGACGACAGAAGCTATGAGACCGCTGTGAAGCGATAGGAGAATGAACGGCATGAGAAAAGCGCTCTACATTCTGGGAGATCTTAGCGAAGCGGACATCTCCTGGCTGGCCGGTGCGGGAGAGGCGGCCAGGCTGGAGGCCGGACGGACACTGATCCGGATCGGCGAAGCGGTACAGGGGCTGTGTATCATTCTTGAAGGCAAGCTTGCCGTGCTGGTCGAGGATGGCCGGCAGATCGCCACTTTGGGTGCCGGCGACATTGTCGGGGAAATGTCGCTGATCGAAAAACGTCCACCCGAAGTTTCCATCACGGTGGTGGAATCGGCCCGAATTCTTTTGATTCCCATGTCGCGCCTGCGTGAGAAGCTGGAAACCGATGTGGCCTTCGCGGCAAGGTTCTATCGGGCTCTGGCGGTGTTTCTGTCCGATCGATTGCGGGAGACCACCTCAAGAATTGCCGGTGATGCCAGCCTGGTTCAAAAACAGAGCTGGGGCGCGGAGGTGGATCTGGAGCTGGATGAGGGGATTCTCGACAATCTGCATGTGGCCGGCGACCGGATGCGCCGCCTCCTGGCCCTGCTGGAACATTCCGGGAGATAACCATTGTCCCACGCCGAGCGGCCGCACGCTGTCATCGGTGTGTGTGATCGACCATTTTGTAATTTATAGTTATTCCTAGTAAGGTTTACGCAATGGCATTCAGATAAAAGTTTGAATTCAGGGAGGATTCTGGACAGTAACAACCACGCAAAACAAGATGAGACCGGCATGACATGCCCTGTGACAGTGTCCGGTGCAGCATGCGAGCGTGCCGGATCTGGTAAAATGAATACAAAATGAACGCGCTCAGAAGATGTCATTCAGATTGATCGAGCTAGTGTTCGTCCATCGCGGCGCATGACATGAGGCCATGACAGCGTCCGAAGATCAACAACCAACGCGCCGTGCAACAGCAAAGGCTTTTCAAGGAGAGGCATATGACCAATAAAGACAGCAAACCGGAAAACGATGAGATTCCTGCAGCCATTGCCCTTGATGACGATGAGCTCGATCAGGTCCAGGGCGCTGGAGGCCTGGCAGGCCTAGCCGGGGCCATCGCCAATGATCCGGGAGGTTTTGCCGGCAATCTCGCGGGTGCGGTGACCAAAGGGGCCGGTAAATTCGCCGAGAATACAGGTGAACATGCGGCCAAGGGATTGCAGGAAAGCGGTCAGGAGAAAGCCGGAGAACTCGCCGACAAAGCGGGAGGTCTCGCTCAGAAAGCCTGGGAAAACACCCCGGCCGGCTGGCTGCTGAGCGGCGGCGAGGAAGATGGCGAACAAGACTAGCACCGAGCTCATGGCGCAACAGCCCCAAGCCCAGGCATAGACGTTTTGCTTCATCAAAAGGAGAGAATTCATGACCAATAAGAACGAAAAACCGGCGGATCATCAGGCGGCCGCACAGGCCCTCAATGACGAAGAGCTCGATCAGGTGCAGGGCGGGGCCCCGCTGGCGTACCCGGATGTGGGTACCTCGTCATCGGGCGGCGGCAAGAAGGTCAAGACCAGCAGTGTGAAGGATAGCTCTTCCTCCGGCGATGAAGGTGGGTCGAAGGGCCTTGTGAGCAACAAAACTGAATCGACATCCCATGCCTCCTTTAGCAACGATGTCAAAGTTGAAGGTGATGGATTCCTGGATATGACCCAAAATGGCGACTAGATCTGCCCCTCCTCTAGTGAGGCCACTTGAAGCTGGATTGATCTGAAGCGGCCTCATGTTCAAGTGAACGCTGATAAGCCGCTCAACCCGGACATGTGTCTGGACCGGACATGAATGTGATCGGATTCCGGCCATGTTCAGCCCGCAGAAGCAAGGAGGGCAGCCCCTGAAACAGAATATAAGGGGTGGTGTAGGATGAGCGGAACAGACAAAGACAGGCAGGACAACCTCCCACCCAGGGTCACTGAGCTGAAGGAGGATGAGCTGGATCAGATCCATGGCGGCGGCTATGCGCTGAGCAAGGCCACCACGACCGGATCAACAGGCTGAACGATGTTCTATCACGTGAGGCAAGTCTTCCCTCCTACGCGGCCAGTGCCTATGGCACACCAATGAAGTTACGCTCAATATCCATACGGACGATATGATTCATGGGGTGCTGTTACGTGGGCCAGGAACCGAATAGGGTCAACAGCTGCCCATCGGGCGCACATTGAAATTGTCTGTTTCCGGGGTCAAAGCGGAAAGTCCGTATCGCACAGATGAATCAGAAGTGGGCCATAACGGATGGCTTTTTCATTCAGGAAGGGGCTCCTCTGGCTGCCTATTGTTGTTCTATGCCCTATCATGATACAGCATATTCTTAAATGGTTGTATTCATTTATAAATACACGAGAAACTAGAAAATAGGGGGTAAAAATAGGGGTAACACCATATCACTCAATCATAAATAGTGTTCTATATCAATCAGTTACTTGGTTAGTTAGATTCCGCCCCTGGCACCATATATTTCAATAAGTTAGCATATTTCGAAGGTTGCGTTAGTCGCTTCTTAGTCGCGCCAATACGACTTATACGTCATCGTTGCCAAGTCACTATCTTAAATGTGATGGAATGGTTTGCGCTCTTGCTCTGGCTGGTTCTGACGGCTGTATGCAGCATGTACAATGTTCGAGACAACCATGCCACCGATGATGTTTGACAGGTCCACTCCAAGGCGTCCTTTCTCAAGATTGACGATCAGCACCTGCCCTTTATCCATAATCTGACGAAATCGAAGTAGCTTTTCAGGATTACAAACAGGTTTTCGCACAACAGGATGAGCCAAGAATGCTCCAAGTTCGTTCGCAATCGGAGCCACAACATCTGCGGCATTTTAAAAGTTAATATTGGGATATTCGGCTGTCCAAAACTGCTGCATCTGAGGGTTGGTGACAGCTGACAGCACTTCGTTACGGAATGACTTGTTCAAGAACAAAGGAATGATGTCTTGCTGTGTTGATGTTGGCCATTCCAAAAGCGCTAGCAGTGAGTAGCGTAATAGGTGCTACATACGCGCACCCCATGCATCTGAGCATTGCTTCTTGAGCGTATCAATTTGACCCGATACTACAAGCGATCTATATGAGCTGCGCACATATGTCAGTGAGATATATCCATACGGCCAATCAGGATCAGCGATATTCCAATAGATTGCTTTGTAATCGCTATTTGATCTTACCGCTTCCGCTAAATCCCCAAGTGGATCAATCAGGTAAAACCCTTGGCCATGAGCCAAATCTTGACGCATCATATTGAGAAGTAGTGTTGATTTCCCCGTACCGGTGTAACCGACAATGTACTGATGAAGTAGTCGGTCTCGCGGTGAAATCCCAAACAGCTTGTGTGGGTAGTGGCCTAGAGCTGTTCCCAATATGGGGAGCTGATGGTTTTTTTGTTTCACTACTGAATTGTGAGCAATCTATACTGTCTAGCAAAGGCAATCTGGAATGTTGCTGGGTTCTCATAACAGTTAACGCGCCTAATATCAGGCATATATAATGATATTTGAATGAGTAATGATCAATACATATACAAATTGTATTTTTAGTTCGGTAACATTTTCCATATACATACTAAAGCAACAACCATGGGGACAACAAGATCTACTACCTGTGATAGCACGAACTTTGCATTTTGTGTATTTCGATTCTTAGCTGCAAGTTCTTTATCATTTTCCGATAAATTTTTATTATCTTGTACTTTTCTGTACTCTACAATTTTACTGTAATCTTCAAGTTTATATTCCTTTCTTTTAATATAAAACATAACCAGAAATATTGCAAAAAAATATATAAATGCTATCTTTGCCAATACCAACAATGCTGGCTGACTAATATTAAGCGTTATTCCTGCCCACTGTATTGCATTTTTGGGTATTGCCACGCTATCTAGCACTAACACTGATATAGATGATGTAATAAGGGCTTTTTTACTTTTTATAAAATCATCATGGTCTAAAGAAGCAAGCATAATAAAAATCCTTCGAAAACTGCTATTGTATAGGATTCTCTTTTACCAACAGTTTTCTGATTATATGTAACCCTAATGCTCTACGCAAGATTGCCATTGGAGATATGGTAGTTTGACCCTTCAAATTCCAAGGGGTATAAAAATTGTTGATCCTAGCATTTTAAACTCATTGAACATCATTGTTTGTTGGTGATAAGATTGAGACTTGAATTGGAGTGATCCATGCTCTGGAGTGTTACTAAACTTGTGTTGAGTGTCACAATTAACCCCTATGCAACCCATTGATATTAATGCAGTATTTTTTATGGTGGGGATCTCAATTGTCCTAATTGTGTCCGGTTACCAGTTTTATTTCTGGCCCCAAAGGAAGCCATTGCGCACATGCAATGTTGGGAAAGTTTCTAGCATTGATAGCAGGATACCCTTTCAACCCCAGTGGGTTTGGATTTATTCTGCGCTATATTACCCTTTTATGATTAGTCCAGTTATTTGGATTAGTTCTGCAGCTGAATTTATGTGGATATGTGCGAGCTATGTTTTATTGCTATTTATTCATGTGGCAATTTCTATGATGTATCCTATTAAAACTCCAACAAACTGGAGAGACTATAATCCGAATACTTATTCGAAGAGGTTTTTAAAATTTATTCAATCGATAGACAAAGGGGGAAATTGTTTCCCATCTATGCATGTAGCAGTTGCTACTCTTACAGCTCTGCATATGACATTTGGATTAATTGAAACCTTCAACTGGATTGTTATTCTTTCTTGGTCCTCAGTTGTTGCCATCTCGCTTAGTTCCGTTTTAACAAAACAGCATTTTACAAGAGACATCGTAGCAGCATTCCCATTGAGTTGCGCATTGTACTATTTCTATAGCAAATATGTAGATATAGAAATGTTCTCTATATTTTAAATAATTGCATATTATTATTTAGTACTTGCTATTTCTTACATAGTTTACGCTAGCGTAACGCAAATATTTAGATAATTAATCTCGAATTTTGCGTTAATATGTACAATTATTCTTTTTTGTTTTCATCCATCTAGGGCCTGTTGACAAACTGGATTCCCAAATCAGCGCAGATGTGATTCAAGATACCTTTTGGGGAGGATATCTTGGCTCGATTGTTGATGGAAGACGCTGAATGGGCGATTTTTGAACCCTTTATCACATCCATTCGTGGGCGCAGCGGACGACCGGCCAGCGATCACCGTCGCGTTCTGGACGGGGTGTTCTGGATTGCCCGCACCGGCGCTCAGTGGCGGGATTTGCCCGATGAGTTCGGCAAATGGTCCTCCGTATACCGTCAGTTCCGGCGCTGGACGCTGGCGGGATTGTGGGAATTGATGCTTGAAGCCTTGAGCGACAGCGGGACCATGCCGGATCAGGTTCAGATGATTGATTCCACCATCATCCGCGCCATCATCAGGCAGCTGTCGCAAAAGGGAGACTCAGAGCTAAGGTTTTGGCCGCTAAAAAGGTGGCGTCACGACGAAAATCCACCTGATCACCAATGCCCATGGTCTGCCGGTGAAAGCAGAAATCACCGGCGGACAAGTCTCTGATTGTAAAGGCTATGACCTCTTGCGCGACGGTGATACGGCCTCTGCCAAAGTCCTGATCGCCGATCAGGGCTATGATTCAGACGCCATCAGGAACGATGTTGAGAACTACGGCGGTGCGCCGGTCATCCCGTCCCGCTCCTGCCGCAAGCAGGACATTCCCATCGACCGCTTCGCATACGCTTTGCGAAACCAGATCGAGCGCTGCTTCAACAAGCTGAAAAATGCCAGACGTCTGGCAGCCTGATACGACAAAACAGCGGCCAGCTATCTCGGCTTCATCCACATCGTGTCGGCAAAGTTGTGGATCAAGTAGTTTGTCAACAGGTTCTAACAGACTTAATTAAGGATATTAGAGATTAATACTGTAATTTATATTGTTATCCATTTGTATATAATGGTATCGATCTTATAATAATACTTCAGTATCAATGTTATCCACCCGAACGCAACAACAGTATACAAGACTGTTAAGGCCGCATGTAGATTAGTGCGCGGTTCACCACCGTATAAATTCCGTGACATATATGTATACTGCGGATATACTCCCCCTTCTTCAAAAAATAAAAATGATTTATGCTGTTCAATTAACTTTGCTCGATTTATAAAATGCTTAGCACTATTAAATAATCTCGAATTCTGCATTGCAGCACCCACGGAAAGAGCAAAAGCCAGAACAGCAAATATAACTTGAGAATAAAATATTTTGTCCTTAGACAATAATACTAATTTTTCATCTAACAAATACATAAGCGCCAGCGTAATAATCAATATAAACACCTGGAATACCACCCACAAAACAAGCAAACTAGATATGTATTGCCATGTTGTTCTAATGTTACTCGACAATTCTGAGTATTCCACTGAAATTAAAGTTATACTTGCTGTCATTGTCTTTGCCATTATTTATTATGGGCGCGATTGCCATAGTTATATATGCAATATTGAACTGAAAAACACAGCTTCTCGATGCCACGTTTTTCTTACACCATTTCAATCCGTAATGATATTTTTGTCAACTTAAAGATGTTATTTGTACCTTGTGAAAGCGAGCTTATTGCTTTGAATCAATTAAAATGTGAGTGCCGTAATATACCTTATTGGTCACAAACACTCAAAATAGAGATGTCGATTTATCGAATGGCAGATCAACGTTAAAGCATAGTTGTGAATTTTTTGCCAATTAATACTTGATATGGTAGATTCGAAGAGGGAGTTTTTTTGAAAAGGATGGATTGAAACTGCGTACTACTGACTCAAGCAAACAAATAAAATTGTTGAATTCTGCGACGGAATACTGGTTGACTATGTCCGATGGCACAGAGATCAGAATATTGCGGCAATTAGCTTTGGCTGAAAACCACCGACATCTTTCAATTGTATTCATTGGTGGCTGGGGTACTGTTGTCCAGAACTGGGAGCTTGCGCTCAACGAACTAGGACAAGATTTTGATGTTTATTACGTCGAAACTCGGGAAAAACAATCCAGCAAATTAACCCGTGATTCAGTGAATAATCTTGATCGCATATCATGTGATATCATTGAAGTTGTTGATTATTTTAAGATATCGGAGCACCGGTTATTACTCTTTGGCTCCTCATTGGGTGGTTTAATCGCTGCAAACACTCTTGCCGAAAAGAAGTTAAATCCAGTACTTACCATTTTTGCAGGACCTATTGAGAGATTTTATCTTCCACCAATTTCAAAATACCTCATCCTTTTTACTCCAGTCGCTATATTGGAACTTGCACGCCCTATAATCCGCGGATGGCTCCAACTTAGCCGCTCTGTGAGCAAGTTTCAGTTGGCAACCTACCTACGAATCCTTGATAATGCAGACCCAAGAAAATGGCGCTCCGTTGCTAAACATATAATCAATAATACTTATTGGCACCTGTACGAGCGAGTCCACAGCCCATCGTTAGTTATCTCCATTTCGGACAATGATAAATTCCATTCGGGAAGCAAGGCTGAGAAGATTGCCGATCTAATTGATGGATGCCAATCTATTTCAGTACCTACTGTTGCTGATATTTACTCTAAGCAACTTGCAGAAATTATTCGTAATCACCTAGATAGTGAGGCATGAACGTGTAAAGTTAAATCTTAATTTTGCCAAGTTGTGATCGAGTATCGAAACACGAGCAGGCTGTGCATTTACGTTATTCTCGTTCTTGTATTTTGACGAGATCAACCACTTCCAGCCACTCAGGGCTTTGAATAGCCCCTAGATTCGTAGACACCTTCTTTCCTAATTTTGAGGCAAGGAGGCCATGATGAGCAAATCCAATTACAGTGACGATTTCAAGCGGGACGCAGTGCGTCAGATCACCGAGCGGGGCTATCCGGCTGCGGAGGTTTCCAAGCGTCTGGGCGTGAGCCAACATTCACTCTATGCATGGAAGAAGAAGTTCTCGCAGCCATCCGGTGGCGATGGCAAGGACGCCGAGATCCGGCGCCTGAAGCGAGAGCTGAACCGGGTGACCGAGGAGCGTGACATCCTAAAAAGGCCACTGCGTACTTCGCCAGGGATGCATCCCTCTCGACGGTGTAAACACCCTCTGCCGGTCAGTGAGTGAGGTACGCGTTTGTCGCCAAGCATCACCCACTGTTTTCGGTACGGGCGATGTGCCGCTGTCTGCGCATCCACCCGCGCGTTTTCTATGCCTGGCTCAAAAACCCATCCTGCAAGCGAGCCCGGGATGACGCCCGCCAGACCGAACTCATCCGCAAGGCGTGGAGGGAGAGCGGCAAGGTCTATGGCTATCGCAAACTACACGATGACCTTCTGGACCAAGGCGAGAGCTGCTGCCCGAACCGTGTTGCCAGACTGGCCCGGCTTGCCGGGATCAGGGCCCAGATCGGCTACAAGCGCCGTCCAGGCATCTATGGTGGCAAGCCGTCTGTGGTTGTTGACAATGCGCTGAACCGGCAATTTGATGTGGAAGCGCCAGACAGGGTCTGGGTGATAGACATCACCTACATAAGGACTCATGAGGGCTTCGCCTATCTGGCTGTTGTGATCGACCTCTACTCCCGCCGTGTTGTTGGCTGGTCGATGCAGAGCCGTCAAACGACAGTTGTTGTGCTGCAGGCCTTGCTGATGGCTCTGTGGAGACGGAAACCGAAGAACAGGGTGCTTATCCATTCCGATCAGGGTTCCCAGTTCACCAGCATGGACTGGACGTCATTCCTCAAAGCCCACAATCTGGAACACTCGATGAGCCGGCGAGGAAACTGTCATGATAATGCCTTGGTTGAAAGCTTCTTCAACCTGCTCAAGCGCGAGCGGATACGGCGTAGAACCTACAAGACCCGCGCGGAGGCCAGGCAGGATGTGTTCAGCTATATCGAGATATTCTACAATCCGAAGCGCAAGCATGTGAGGAACGGGATGCCGTCACCCGTCGAATTTGAACGGCAGCAGAAAATGAGAACCGAGGGTGTCTAGAAAACTCGGGGCTATTCAGTCAGCGCCACCTCCTTCCTGATCGCAGCTGTCGGATATTACCGCAAGTTTGGTGTCCCCATTACACGGGGCTTGACCGACAATGGCGCCTGCTACAGATCCAACGCTTTCTAAAAGGCGTGTAAGAAGCTCGGTATCAAACACATACGGACCAAACCCTACACCCCGCAAACCAATGGCAAGGCCGAGCGCTTCATCCAGACCGCCATAAGAGAGTGGGCATATGCCAGAGCTTGCGAGACCTCAGAACATAGGGCAGCTGAACTGCCAATATGGACGCATATGTACAATTAGCACCGGCCACATGGGGGAATAAAAGATCAAACGCACATCAATCGACTAGGTGAAACTGAGAACAACCTGTTGAGGTTCCACATCTAGTCAATCGGTGATGTATGCATTCTTTGGTTGCATACATCCGCTAATAATGCTTATCTATGCGGGCAAATCAATCTCTGGAATAATAATAATGATTGAAAAACAAAGAGATTCCGTCGATTTGGGTGTGGCCGGACAAAACCTTCAGCTCAACTCTCTTAACCAACTATATCAGAGCCTTGATCTCGGACGTGCCACCGCAGCACGTCAAATGTCAGAGGCGGGCTATGCCTATCCCCTCAATGGCCCAGCAGAATATCGCGGATGGTACCGCATCACGGGCGGTGCTGATGCCGGCAAGGCTCTCTGGTGCCCCAAATGGTCGAAATTCGATGGCCCCCGCCCCGATGGGCCGCATCAGGGTGCCGATCTTTACAGCCATGGCCGCGAGAGGCT
>PKTQ01000300.1 GCA_002869085.1 Hyphomicrobiales bacterium
CGGGACGCCTTTCTCGTCACCCTGTTCAACCCCAAGGGCATCGTGTTTTTCATCGCCTTTGTGCCGCAATTCATCTCGCCGCGGGCGGAGTTCGCGCCGCAGGCGGCGCTGCTGGTGATCTGCTTCGTCGTTCTGGGCATGGTGAATGCCGCCGCCTATGCGCTGCTGGCCAGTTCGGCGCGGCTGTGGATACGCCGGCCCAAGGTGCTGAGCGCGGCCACCCGGCTCGGCGCCGGTTTCCTGATTTCAGCCGGCATCGCCTCGCTATTCGTGCGCCGCACCGCATGAGGCCCCTCATCCCCCCTTTCATCAAGGCAGAGCCATGAGCATTGAATTCCTGATCACCTCCCTGATCGTCGTCATAGCGCCCGGCACCGGGGTCATCTATACGCTGGCGACCGGCCTCAGCCGTGGTACGGCGGCCAGCATCGTCGCGGCTTTCGGGTGCACGCTGGGCATCGTGCCGCATATGAGCGCGGCGATTTTCGGGCTCGCCGCCCTGCTGCATACCAGCGCATTGGCGTTTCAATTGTTCAAATATGCGGGGCTCGCCTATCTGCTCTATCTGGCCTGGCGCACCCTCAAGGACCAGGGCGCGCTCGAGGTGAAAGCGGGGGGCAAAGAGCGCGATGCGATCGGCATTGTGGTGAAGGGCATTCTGATCAATGTGCTCAATCCGAAACTGTCGCTGTTCTTCATGGCGTTTCTGCCGCAATTCATCTCGCCCGGCGCGGCTTCGCCGATGCTGGACATGGCCTGGCTCAGCGCCGTCTTTATGGCGATGACCTTCGTGGTGTTCGTGATTTACGGGGTGTTCGCAGCCAGCATGCGCCAATATGTGATCACGCGGCCCAGGGTGATGCTATGGATGCGCCGGAGCTTCGCCGCCGCTTTTGCCGGGCTCGGCGCAAAGCTCGCCCTGTCCGACGGCTGATCCGGCGCCGCAAGGCTCAGGCGCCAGAAGGCTCAGGCCCCGCAAGGCTCAGGCGCCGCCCTGCCCTTTTCTGATCTCGGCCATCAGCCGAACCTCCATCTCCTTCAAATCCCGGGACAGGGTATCGAGCATTTCATGCCGGCTTTCCTCGGCCTCTTCCTCAATGTCGCTATGCATGGCGTTGACGATGATGGCGATGAACAGATTGAGCATGACGAAGGTGGTCACGAGGATATAGGTGACGAAGAACATCCAGGCCGAGGGGTGCTGTTCCATCACCGGCCGGACAATGCCCATGGACCAGCTTTCCAGAGTCATGATCTGAAACAGGGTGTACATGGTGCTGCCCAGCGAGCCGAACCATTGCGGAAAAGTGGCGCTGTAAAGATGGGTGCCGATCACCGAGAACACATAGAACAGCAGCGACATGATCGCCGCCACCGAGGCAATGCCGGGAATGGCGGTGATGAGCCCCTCGATCACCCGGCGCATGGTGGGAATGGTGGAGATGAGCCGCAATACCCGCAGCACCCGCAAGGCCCGCAGCGCCGCCAGGGCGCCGGTGGCCGGAATGAGGGCGATTCCCACCACCACAAGGTCGAACACGCTCCAGGGGCGAATGAAGAAGCCCAGCCTTTGCACATAGAACCGCAGCATGAGCTCGATGATGAAAATTTTCAGGATCAGCCCGTCGATCAGCTTCAGGGCGGGGCCGATATGGCTCATGACAGTTTCCGAGGTTTCCAGCCCGAGAATGATCGCGTTGATCACGATCAGCGCGATGATGGAATATTGGAACCGGTTGCTCTCGATTAATACTCTGATCCTGTCTCTCATCCCCTGTCCCGGCAATCCCTTCCCCCCGGACATCGGCCGGCGGTCCATCCATCATGATCAATGTTAAAAAAAGCCGCGATCCCGCATCGCGCCCACCCGGCTATATAAGCGCCGGGGTCAGGATCGGCAAGTCGGCGCCGGGGCGGATTTCCTTTATTGCGGCGGCGACACGACTTGCTAAGATGAGAAAAAAAACAACAGGGGAGAGCTTCATGAATATCGGTTCGCTGATCACCCGTCACGCCAGTTTCCGGCCGGACCATGTGGCGGTGGTGTTCGAGGGGGCGCGGATCACCTATCGCGACTTCAACATAATGGTCAATCAGCTCTCCAATGCGCTGCTGCGGGCCGGGCTGAACAAGGGCGACAAGCTGGCCACCGTGCTGTCGAACTCGCTGGAGCTGCTCACCCTCTATTGGGCCTGCGCCAAGACCGGGGTGGTGATCGTGCCGATGAGCCCGCTGCTGCTGCCCTCGGGGCTTGAGGGGCTGATCAAGGATTCGGATTCGGTGATGGTGATCACCGCGCCCGATTACGCGGAGAATGTGGACGCGGCCAGGCCCGGCCTGACCCAGGTGCCGGACGAGGCCTATGTGATCATCGGCGGTGGTGAGCGCCCGGGCTATCGGAGCTGGGCCGAGTTCATCGACGGGGCGAGCGAGGCCGAACCGCCCGATGCCGGGCTGGGTGATGATGATATGTACAATATCTTCTATTCCTCCGGCACCACCGGCAAGCCGAAGGGCATCGTGCATACCCATTTCATCCGCGCCATGTATGGCTCGCTGTTCGCCAATGCCTGGCGCATGACGCCGGAATCGGTGGTGCTGCATGCCGGCGCGATCATCTTCAACGGCGCCTTCCTCACCCTGCTGCCGGCCTTTTATCTCGGCGCCACCTTCATCATGCATAAAAGCTTCGCGCCGGAAAATTACATCCGCACCATCGCCGCGGAGAAGGTGACGCATGTGGTGATGGTCCCCTCGCAGATCGTGGCGGTGCTGCATGACCCAAGCTATGCGCCGGACAAGCTGGCCTCGCTGAAAATGCTGCAATCGGTGGGGGCGCCGCTGCATCTGGAGCACAAGAAGCGCATCAATGAGGATCTGCCCAACCGCTATTACGAACTTTACGGGCTGACCGAAGGGTTCTTCACCATTCTCGACCGCACTGATGCCGACACCAAGCTGGCCTCGGTCGGGGTGGCGCCGCCGCTGACGGAGGTGCGGGTGGTGCGCGGCGACGGCAGCGATTGCGACATCGGCGAGGTGGGCGAGATCATCGGGCGCGGCCCCTGCGTGATGCCGGGCTATTACAAGCGCCCCGACCTTACCGAGGCGGCGATGAAGGAGGGCTGGCTCTATTCGGGCGATATGGGCTATCTCGACGAGGACGGCTTTCTCTATCTGGCCGACCGCAAGAAGGACATGATCATTTCCGGCGGGGTGAATGTCTATCCGCGCGACATCGAGGAGGTGATCATCGGCCATGAGGCGGTGCGCTCGGTGGCGGTGTTCGGGGTGGCCGACGACAAATGGGGCGAGACCCCGGTGGCGGCGATCGTGACGAAGGGCGAAGCCGGGCTATCGGAAGAAGAGATGAAAAACTGGATCAATGCCCGGGTCGGCGCCAAGTTCCAGCGGGTCTCCAAGGTGGTGTTTATGGACGACTTCCCCTATAACGCCGCGGGTAAGATTCTGAAACGCGAATTGCGGGACAAGTTCACCGCAGAGTAACAGGCAGGTTGCGGCATGGCCCCTCAACAGACGGTTAGAATTCGAGAAATCGAGATATCCAACGACAAGCCGCTGGCGCTGATCGCCGGCCCGTGCCAGCTGGAAAGCCGCGATCATGCTTTTGAGGTGGCGGCGGCGCTGAAAGAGATCGCCGGTCGGCTCGGCATCGGCCTCATCTTCAAGACCTCCTATGACAAGGCCAACCGCACCAGCCTTTCGGGTCCGCGCGGGCTGGGGCTCGACGCCTCGCTGGCGGTGTTCGCGGAAATCCGCGAGCGGCTCGGCCTGCCGGTGCTCACCGATGTGCATGAGCCGGGCCATTGCGCCCCGGTGGCCGAGGCGGTGGATGTGCTGCAGATTCCGGCCTTTCTGTGCCGCCAGACCGATTTGTTGCTGGCGGCGGCGGCGACCGGGCGGGCGGTGAATGTCAAAAAGGGGCAGTTCCTGGCGCCCTGGGACATGAGCAATGTGGTGGACAAGCTGACAAGCGCCGGATGCGACAAGATCCTGCTGACCGACCGGGGCACCAGCTTCGGCTATAACACGCTGGTCAGCGATTTTCGCGGCCTGCCGGTGATGGCCGCGACCGGCTGGCCGGTGGTGTTCGACGCCACCCATTCGGTGCAGCAGCCGGGCGGGCTCGGCGGCGCCTCGGGCGGCCAGCGCGAGTTTGTGCCGGTGCTGGCGCGGGCGGCGGCGGCGGTCGGCGTGGCGGCGGTGTTCATCGAAACCCATCCCGACCCGGACCATGCCCCCTCGGACGGCCCCAATATGATCCCCCTCGCCCGGATGGAGGCGCTGCTGCGTGACCTGATGGCATTTGACCGCCTGGCAAAGGAACAAGGATGATGAACAAAGCGCTGCTGCTGCCCCTGGCCGCGATCTGGCTGGCCCTGACGAGCCTCGCTGCCCCGGCGGCGGAGGTGACCCTCAGGGTACATCATTTTCTGGGGGAGGATACGCTGCCGCACCGGCAGGTGATCGCCCCCTGGGCGCGCCATGTGGAACAATTGTCCAAGGGGCGGATCAAAGTGGAGATCAGCCCGGCCATGACCCTGGGCGGCAAAGCGCCCGAGTTGATCGCGCAAGCCGAAACCGGCGTGGTGGATATTATCTGGACCGCCGCCGCCTATACGCCGGGCCGGTTCGCGCGCACGGAAGTGTTCACCCTGCCCCTGGTGCATGGGGGCGATCCGGTGGCCACCAATCTGGCGATCCGGGCGCTGTATGAAGGCGAGTTGAGCTATGAGTTTGAGAAGCTGCACCCGCTGCTGATCCATGTGCATCAGGGCCATGTGCTGCATATGGGCCATGTCACGGTGAAATCGGCGCCGGATCTGAAAGGCCGGGTGATCCGGCCGCCGGGCCGGCGGGTCGGCCGCTGGACCATCGAGGCGATGGGCGCCGCCGTGACCAAGAAGCGCCACCCCAAACTGCCGAAAGCCCTTGAGCAGAACAAGCTCGACGGCGCGCTGATGTCGTTTCAGCTCGCCGATTCGATGGGGGTGATCGAAGCGGTGAAATCGCACACATTGCTTGGCGAGGGCCAATATTTCGGCACCAGCCTCTATCTGTTCCTGATGAACAAAGCCCGCTATGACGCCCTGCCTGAGGATTTGCAACAGGTGATCGATGCGGCCTCGGGGGCGGATTTTGCACGGGCGGTTGGCGCCGTCTATCAAAAGGCCGGCGCGGCGGCGATGCAGGCGGCCCTTCAGCGCGGCAACAGCATCATCACCCCCGATGCCGAGGCCCGGGCGGAATTTGAGCAGCTCTTGCAGGAGACCATCACCAAATGGGCCCGCGACCTCAACAGCCGGGGCATTGACGGGCTGCAACTGGTGATGAGGGCGCGCCGCATGATTGCCCGAAATACCGCCAGATAAAGCAGGTTCAACCCCCGCCCGCCGGGCGCGAACGTCACTCAAACGTGATTTCCTGTTGATGGGCAGAATTCCTATTACCGGAGCTTGAGAGCGCACGCCTGTTCGGGCGGCGATTAAGAGAATGAAGGACCGGAGTTCGGCATGAAAAAGATATTGATCATTTGCGTAATCGTGCTGGCGGCCGGCGCGGGCGCCTATGGCTGGATCAAGCGCAAACCCGACGTTTCGCCAAAACGCGAGGCGGCGCTGGAGGGTCTGTCGGTGGCGACTTTCGCCGGGGGCTGCTTCTGGTGCGTCGAATCCGGTTTCGAGAAGGTGCCGGGAGTGCGTGAGGCGATTTCCGGCTTTAGCGGCGGCGACAAGCCCAATCCGACCTATGAGGAGGTGGCACGCGGGCGCACCAAGCATACGGAAACGGTCCAGGTCTATTACGACCCCAAGCAGATTACCTATGAGGGCCTGCTGCAGGCCTATTGGCGGATGATGGACCCCACGGATTCGGGCGGCCAGTTCGGCGACCGGGGCCCGCAATACCGCCCGATCATCTTCACCCATAACGAGGCGCAGAAAAAGGCCGCCCTGGCCTCGAAGGCGGATCTGGCGAAGAACGGCCCGTTCAAGAAGCCGATCACCGTGGAAATCACCCCGTTCAAGAGCTTTTACCGGGCCGAGGAATATCATCAGGATTATTACAAATATAATCCTGTGCGCTATATCACCTACACCTATGGCTCAGGGCGCGGCGGCTTTGTCGAGCAGACCTGGGGCGATGATCTTGTGCCCGATTACAGCAAATACCGCCCGAAAGGGGCGAAATATGCCAAGCCCTCCGACGAGGAACTAAAAAAGAAGCTGACCCCGCTGCAATATGAGGTGGTGCGCGCCGAGGGCACCGAGCCGCCATTCCAGAACGAATATTGGGACAATAAGCGCGAGGGCATTTATGTGGACATCGCCAGCGGCGAGCCGCTGTTTTCCTCGAAGGACAAGTTCAAGTCCGGCACCGGCTGGCCGAGCTTCACCCGCCCGCTCGACCCCGATCATATCACCGAGAAAACCGACTATAAATTGCTGCTGCCGCGCACCGAGGTGCGCAGCAAGATCGGCGACTCGCATCTGGGCCATGTGTTCAAGGACGGACCCGAGCCGACCGGCCTGCGCTATTGCATCAATTCCGCCGCGCTGAAATTCATCCCGGCGGACAAGCTCGGCAAAGAAGGCTATGGCGAGTTCGCCAAGCTGTTTTCCGAACCGGCCACGCAGCCCGCCAAGGGGGACAAGCCCTCCTGACGGTCAGCTTTGTTGAGCGCTCAGCGGCAGCCGTAGCGGCGTTCCCAATAGCGGATGTCATCGACCTGGCGCTGGTCGGCGCGGCCGAGGCGGCCATAAGGCGGGAAACAGCCGGCGCCGAAGGCATTGCGCCCGCGCCTTGTCTTGAAGCAATGGCCGTTGCGGGCAAAGATGCTGTTACGGGCATACCACAAATCATTGCAGCTCATATTGGCATAACCGCCGCCACCGCCCTGGGGCGGGGGCGGTGCATAACCGCCGCTCTGAGGCGGGGGCGGAGGCGGCGCATAACCGCCCGACCCGCCCGGGCCGCAGCCCTGGGCACGCTCCTGGGCCTTGATGCTGGACACCCGGCGCTGCTCATAGCCGCCGAGACGCCCATAGGGCGGGAAGCAGCCGGCGCCGAACACCGAACGCGCCCTGGCGGTCTTGAAGCAATAGCCATTGCGGGCATAGATGCTGTTGCGCTCATGCCAGAGATCATAACAGGAGGCCGCCCTGGCGCCCCCGGCCAGAAAATCGGCCGACAGCAGCATCGTCGCGGCGCGTGTCCCGGTCAGGCCAAGGGTTGTGATAATGTGTTTTGAGATGTTCATCTGTTCGACCTCCGGCTGTTCTCCACGCCTTCTCAACTCCCATTCATACTAGGCTCAGCTTCCATTGCGTGAAAGCAATTTCTGTTGGCCGAAGGCGGCGCCGGCGAGGCAGTTCCGGCGGCGGAATACCCGCCCCGGCGCGTGAATGGGCGCATGCTGGCCTTTTTCAGCACCGGCATATATAGATTTGTGTTGTACCCCCCCGGGCTAGATGAGCGGGCGTGAAAGAACATAAAGGAAGATCGGATGAAGGACAGGGGCTGGCTGCGCAAATTACTGTTTCTGCCACCGGTGCTGATCGGCGCCGCGGTGCTGGCCTTTATGGTCGCGAACAAGAAGCCGCCGGCGCAGAACCCGCCGACGGAAGAGACCCATTATGTGCGCATCCTCACCGCCAAGCCGCTGTCGCTGGTGCCGTTTGTGCGCGGCCATGGCCTGGTGGAGCCGGCGCGGAGCTGGAACGCGGTGCCGCAGGTGAGCGGGCCGGTGGTTTATGTGCACCCCGAATTCAAACAGGGCGCCATATTGGACGCCGGCACCGAGTTGGTGCGGATCGCGCCGGATGATTATCTGCTGGCCATCCGCCAGGCCGAAGCCAATATCCGCGCCGCCAATGCCCGGCTCGAGGAGCTGGAGGTCAGCGCCAGGAACACCGGCGAGCTGCTGAAGCTGGAAACCGAGTCTCTGAAGCTGAAGGAGACAGATTTTGCCCGCAAGCAGAAGCTGACCGGCAGCGGAACCCTGTCGCAGGCCAGCCTCGACAATGAACGCCGCGACCTGCTGGCCCAGCGCAAGAAACTGCTCGACCTGAACAATGCGCTGCGGCTCAATGCCGTGCAGAGCGAAACCCAGAGGGCGCAGATCGCCGTCAACCAGACCCAACTCGAGACCGCCCGGCTCAATCTGGAGCGCACCCATATCCGCATGCCGTTCAAGGGCCGCATCTCGAAGGCCGATGTGGCGATTACCCAGTTTGCCGCGGCGGGCCAGGTGCTGGGCGCGGCCTATGGGCTGAAAACCGCCGAGGTCAACACCCAGTTCCCGATCGAGCAGTTCAAGCTGTTCCTGCGCAGCATCGAGAAAAACGGCATCACCCACGGCATCGACCTGACCTCGCTGAGAAGCTGGATTGCCCGCAACAAGCTGCATGCCTGGATCATGACCGGGCTCGGCGAAGGCAGCGGCTGGGCCGGCAAGGTGGACCGCATCAGCAGCACCATCGACCCGAAGGCGCGCTCGGTCGGCGTGGTGGTGAGCGCCGACGACACCTATGACAAGGCGATCGTGGGGCGCAAGCCGCCGCTGATGAAGGGCATGTATGTGGAGGTGGAGCTGAGGGCGGGGCGGCTGAACGATGCGCTGCTGCTGCCGCGCAGCAGCGTGCGCGAGGGCAAGATCTATATCCGCAACGGCGAAGGCCGGCTCGAGATCCGCCCGATTGAGACCGGCATGATGCTGGGCAGTTTCGTCATCA
>PKTQ01000154.1 GCA_002869085.1 Hyphomicrobiales bacterium
CAAAACCCGATAGGCTGCGCAAGACAAGGCTTTCGCCGTCATGGCCGCCGGTCGGTGTTTCGGGCTGATCGCTCATCAATATAAGATATGGACGCGGCGCGGCAGCACAAGGCCTGCGAGGCGGCTCGATGTGTCCGCGTTATCACCAATAATGATCCTGGGCAGGGGCCAACAAGCATTGTTGCGCGGAAACATTGCTGTAATAGTGTTTAGGGTCAGGACCCATTAATTTCGTCGATTCTGTTTTACATAAACTGCCCATCAGCGGCGAAAAACAGGTTTTGAATAGGATTAGATGATGCGTATCTATATCCCCACTGAAGGTCCAGGGGACTGGCGTAAGCTGCTTGCTGATCCTGAAAAGCAATGGCGATCAGGTTTTTCGGCGATGGCCATGGCGAGGTCATGGGAAGCAGCCAATGGGCTTCCCAAGGAAATTCAGGCCATCCTGGGTAAAAACTCAGAACTGCTTCTGGCGATTCCGGAACATAAGGTGCCCCTTCCAGGAGGGCGGCGTGAAAGCCAGTGCGATGTTTTCGCGCTTGTTGCAATTGCGGATCGCATTGCTTCGGTGGCTGTCGAGGGAAAGGTGAATGAGCCGTTCGGGCCGACAATTGGGGACTGGTTGATCAGGCCGACGCCGGGCCGCATCAAGCGACTGACTACAATCTGCGAAATGCTTGGGGGTGCATATCCGCCGCCGCCGGAATTGCGCTATCAGCTTTTTCACAGAACAGCCGCCGCGCTCATAGAAGCGGGCCGCTTTAACACGGATAGCGCCGCGATGATTGTCCATTCATTTTCCCAGGAGCATCGCTGGTATGATGATTTCCACGCATTCTGCTCCTATTTGGGTCTGGAGGGTGAACGCGGGAAGGCGGTGCCCAAACAATTGCCGGATGGCCGAGAACTGATTCTGGGATGGGCAACAGGTGACCGGCGATATATCGAACCGGAATAAGCTGCCGCCCTCTTGGCCCGCGAAGCTGCCCGGGTCATTTCGCGGCCGGGGCCATGTCCTTATAGGCCGGCACGAGACGGAGGTCCCTGGTGGTGCTTTCCTTGCAGTCGGTGATCATGGCCGGGATGCCGCTGCCGCCCTCTTCGCACAGGAACAGGATGGTTATGGCCTCGCCGAGGCTGCGGGTTTCCACCTCATAGAGAAAGCTGTGGGCATGCCAGGCAAAGGCCTTGCCGTCACTGGCGGTGCACAGGCCTTCGCGCTTGCGGATGGTCACTTCGCGCACCAGGCGATAGTCCAGCTTGACCTCGCCCTCAAAAAGCTCAAGGCCGCTGCCGCCGGGGGCCAGCGTTTAGACGCCGCCGGGGGAGGCGCAATCAAAAGTGCTGTCCGATGCATGGGCCGGCAGGCTGGAGATCAGCAGGGCGATGGCCATGGCGGCGCCGGGGGCCAACAGGCGGGGCCGGCCCGTTCTCAACACGGATTGTTTGCAGACGGGCATGGTTCAGCCTCCTCCGATGCGGTTCAATCTGAAGGTCTGCTCGGCCGAGGAATCGCAAGTGAACTGGTTGAGCGGCGCATAGTCGCTTCTGTCCCCGCCTGGAATATCGAAACATTTTCCGGAATGGCGGGCGATGATATGAAACGCGCCCGGACCTGTTTTTTGCACGCGGAACTGCTGCTGTGGCTGTCCGTTGCAGGGCCCCCGCGAAACGGGGGCATTGTCGTTGCGGTCCGCGCCGGAAAGCTCCAGGCAATCGCCATTGCCGCGGGCGATGATGCTGACATATTGCCCGATCTTGCGCATGGCGAAGCGTTGCGACATGTCGCCCGAACAGGCGGTCTGCACCACGGAGATGTCGCCGGAGGCCTCGATGCATTTGCCGCTATGGCTGGCGACCATCGTGAAATCGGGGCTGACCGAGGAGGATGCGGCGGTGCGGGGGGCGCGGCGAATGTGGTCATTGCCCTGATTGCGCCGGTTCATCTGATCGCGGAGCTGGCGTTGGCGCTCGGCGCGCCATCGCGCCTCTCTTTGGGCCCGCAGCTGTGCCTCTCTCTGGGCGCGTAGCTGTGCCTCTCTCTGGGCGCGTAGCTGTGCTTCTCTTTGGGCGCGTAGCTGTGCTGCATATTCGGCCTGGGCTCTGGCGCGGGCGGCGGCTTCGGCCTCGGCTTTGAGGCGGGCCGCATATTCGGCTCTCGCCCTGGCTTCGGCTTCGGCCTTCAGCTTGGCTTCATATTCGGCTCTCGCCCTGGCTTCGGCCTCGGCTTTGAGGCGGGCCTCATATTCGGCTCTCGTCCTGGCTTCGGCCTCGGCTTTGAGGCGGGTCTCATATTCGGCCCTCACCCTGGCTTCGGCCTCGGCCCTGATTTTCGCCTCATAGGCCGCTTTGGCTTTGGCCAGGGCGGCCTGTTCGGCCCGGGCCTTGGCGCGGGCGCGCTGTTTGTCGCGTTCTTTACGCGCCTCGACCATCATGGCGCTCATCTCCAGCGGCTCGACCCGGAAGGTGATCAGATAAAAGCTGCGCTCCGCCTTGCTATAGGCGACCACATCTTCAAAGCGCATCGGTTTGACGATGTCGTAGGTATCGAGGAACACCCAGCCCAGCGTGTCGTCAGCGCTGCCCGAATCATATTCCACCAGCCGCAGCGCCAGCCCCTGGCGGCGCGGGAAGATATATTCGGTATTCACCGCCCGGGTCTGCTGGGATTTGATCGAGCGCCAGTCGCGCCCGCCATTGGGCCAGACCGAGACCCCATTGACGTGAATATCGAGCTGGTCCGGGCTTTCGCCGTAAATCTGATTGAAGGCAAGCTCGGTGAGCGATTTGGCGTCGGGGCCCTCTGTGGCCGCATTACCCGCCGCCAGGGTGGTTTTCTTGACAGCGGTCTTGATGGCTCTTTTCGCCAGGGCTTCTTTCGTGAATTCATTGCGCACTCGCTTTTTCAGGGCCTTTGCGGTGAGCTGGCTGGCCACATGCTTTTGAGCAAAACTCCTGGTTTTTTCGACCCAAACCCTTTTGCCGGAATTTTTCAGCGCCTGTTCGGCGGATTCCTGCGCGGCTTTATCGACGATTGACTTCAGGCCCTTGGCGGTCGCCTTGGTCGCACTGGCGGCGCCGCGCTCGGCCAGTTTTTTGGCGGCTGATTTGCTGCCCACTCTGGCCAAGCCCTTGAGCCCGGCGGTTTTGGCAGCCGAACCCGCCGCCTTGAAGGCCCCGACAGCGGCCGAACCGGCGCCCGTGGCGGATATGGCGGCCTCGATGGCGGCCTCTATGCCCGCAAACAGGATTTGCGTGCCGGTATCCTGGCCGGTGGATGTCTTGATCGCCTTGACGCTCTCAATGGTGAGCCGCGCCAGATCCGTGTTGCCGCCGGGGCGGATGAACCAGCGTCCGCCGCCATCGACCGTGACATTGGGTTTGTCCGCGCGCCCGCCACTATAAGCCTGCTGCAGATCGCGATTTGCGCCGCGATTGAGAATCTCGAAAGACCCGTCCGCCTGCCGGTTGAATTTCCATTGCTGGGAATGGTTGCCGATGGGATGGGCAATTACTTCCAAAACCTCCTTGCAGCCGCCGGCCAGGCAGTCGTGCATTGTCCATGTGTAACTGCCATTGGTGCGGCTTTTCGGGCTCAGTTTCGAGCGAAAGCCGCGTGGGCTGTCCACGAGATCGAGCCCGCCGGCATTGTCGAAGCTGAAACGCTGGGGCTCGGCGAATTTATCGGTCTTGATTTCAAACTCGCCCTGCTTGCCGTCGCAGCCATGGCCCTGAACCCGCGCCAGCTTGATGGTGAAGCGTCCACCGGGCGCTAACGGCCCGCGAAAATCGCCGACCGGCATGTCGCCCTCATAACAATTGCCCCATTTATTGCTCATATAAAAGGTGACCGGCTGTGATGTGCGGTTCACCACATGCAGATCAAAGCGCCGGTCGGTCGATAGCGGCTCCACATCGGGGTGCGGCGCCAGACCCCAATTGGAGACATTGGCATCGTTTCCGTCCCAGGTCAGGGCGAGGCCGGTTTTGACATTGATGATATTTTGCCAGCCGTCTTTGGCCGGGCGGATATACCAGCGGTAATTATTGTCATAGGGTGCCAGCCCGGCCACTTCGACATTGCGCTTGTCGTCCCGGCCGCCGCGATAGCCCTGGATGAGATAATTTTTACTCACCGCATGCTGGATGAGATAGGTCCGGCTATGGGGCACCCTTTTATCGGGCGGCTGGAGCTCCCACTCATAGCTTTCGTCATAGGCGCTTTTGCTGCTGAGGCGGCCGAAATACGCATCGGGGAAACTGGACAGGCCCAGATGACCGGCATTGTCGAATGAAAACCTCTGCAATTCGCCATAGCCGCTGCTGTGGATGGCGAACTCGCCCTGCCTGCCGGTGCAGTCATTGCTCTGAATGCGGGCAAGGGTCAGCGATGTCTTGCCGCCTGGTGCAATCGGGCCGAGCTTCGAGCCGATGCGGGGTGTGCCTTCATAGCAATTATGATGTTCGCGGCTGATGCTGAAGGTGACCGGCTTCTGCAGGCCGTTCTTCAGGTCGAGCCGGAAGATGCGGGCATAACCCTGCTCGCCGGAACGGGCCCCGATGATGGTCGGCGGCGCCGGGCAGCCGCCGTCCGGGCAGCTCTTGGCCGCCCATATATAGCTGCCGTCATAGCGGCTCTTGGGGCTGAGGCGGCTGATAAAGCGGGTGGGCCGGTTCGTGAGTTTGAGCCGGCCGAAACTATTATAGGAAAAGCGCTGATACTGCGCATCATTGAGCTTGACGGCGAATTCGGCTTGTTCGCCGATACACGCATAACGGCTGCCGCGCGTCAGTGTCATGGTGGCGCGCCCGCCGGGGGGCACCGGGCCGAACCTGGAGCCGGGAGCCTTGTCGCCCCGATAGCAATTCTGGAAAGATTTCAGGAGCGTATAGGTGATCGGTACTTCGGTCCGGTTCTCGAGGTGCAGCTTGAAAGTGCTGTCGTAATAAGGGCTGGCGATCTGCGGTTTGCGCCACGCGCAGCCGCCATCCGGGCAATCATGCAGGCTCCAGCTATAGCGGCCGTCATAATTGCTGCGCGGGCCGAGGCGGCCGTCATATTCGTCCGGCTCGTTCGACAGGTTCAGATAGCCTTTGTTGTCGAAATTGAAAATCTGCAACTGGCGCCGGCCGGAGATTTCGACCGAGAACACCCCCTGTTTGCCGTCGCAGTCGCCGCCCTGTTTGCGGGCCAGTTTCAAAACCGCAATCCGGCTGCGGGCGATAGGGCCGATACTGGTGCCGATTTTCGGTTCGCCCTCATAGCAATTGTGATTTTTAGGGCTGATGGTGAAGGTGACCGGCTGATGGGTCCAGTTCTTCAGGTGCAGGCTGATGCGGCGGCCGATCGAGGGCAGGGTGATGTCGGGGCGCAGTTTTTCGACCTGCGGGCTGTTCTTGTAAACGGTCCAGCTATAGCTTTCGTCATAGGTGCTCTTTTTACCGAGATGGCCGACATAATGCTGCGGCACATTGATCAGGCCGAGATGGCCCGCATTGTCGAAGGAAAATCGCTGCATATGCGCCAGGCCGCGCGGCAGGACGGCAAATTCCCCCTGTTTGCCGTTGCAGCCATGGCCCTGAATGCGCGCCAGTTTCATGGTATAGCGCCCGCCCGGCGGCACCGGGCCCATCGCTACCGGGCGGCCCGGGGTGATCCGGGGGATGCCCTCATAGCAATTGTGGTGACCGGGCAAGAGCCAGAAAGTGCGCGGTTTGCCGGTGCGGTTGACCAGATGCAGGTCGAATTGGCGGCTGTTTTCGCGCTCGAATTTGGCGGTGGGAATATTGGGGTCGGGATCCTGCATCAGCCAGCGAAAGCTGCCATCCGTGCGATTCTTGGCGCTGAGATGAGCGCTGTATTCATCCGGCGCGTTGGTCAGTATGAGGCCGCCTTCATTGTTGAAGGAGAATTTCTGGAGCTGTGTCCTGCCCAGGGGCCGGACGGCGAATACGCCCTGTTCGCCGTCGCAGCCATGTCCCTGAATGCGCGCGATGGTCATGGTGACGCGCCGGCCCGGCCGCACCGGTCCCATTTTCGCGCCGATGCCCGGGCTGCCCTCATAGCAATTATGGTACGCGGGGCTGACCAGGAAGGTCACCGGCGCTTTGGTGCGGTTTTCCAGATGCAGGTTGAAGACGCGGTTGGCGGCGAAGGCCGGCCCGCCATGGGCCGCCACGATCAGGATCCATATCAGCAGCGATGAGAAGAGCAGGCAGGCGGGGCGGTTGATTATCATTATTGTTTTCCGCTGTTATGTTCCGGATCAAGTGCAGGCTGAGATATTTGTTCAGATCAGGATCGGACTCGATTGGGCCGTGCTTTGATCCGGGCGCCTGGTGTTTTTTGTTCTTCCGGCTTTGGGGAAGTATGTCATGGAATTGGAAAGATTCCAAAATATCATCCTGATAACCGGAGAATAATTCATGAGCCGCACTTGTGCCGGCCACCGGTCACCCGCATAATGATTTTGGTTTTCTATTTAGTCTTATTCAAAAAAGGGCGGCGTCATGCGCATCACTCACCGGGCTCGGCTGGCCGCTCCACTGCTTCCGGTCTTGCTGTGTCTGTGGCCGGCAGGGGCCGGGGCGCAGGCAATTTCGCCGGAGTTTGACCTAACGCCGCCGCCGGCCATCGCGCCTTCACCGCCGGTCATCGCGCCTGGGCCTCCGGCCGCCCCAGCGGCAGTGCCGCCGCCCCCCATCATCCAACCGGCGGTACCCATCGCACAACCGCCCGCTGTTCAACCGCCGGTCATCCGGCCCCCGGCCTATCCAGCGCCGGCCATGCGGCCCGCTGTCCCGCCAGCCCCGGCCTATCCGGCTCCGGCCCCGGTCATGAAGCCCGCCGCTCCCGTTTCTGCGCGGCCTGTGCCCGCACCGCGCTATAGTCCGCAAGTGCTGGCCTATCTGCAGAGATGGCATGGCTACAGCACCAAATTGGGCATCACCGCATTGGCGCCCTATCATTTTCTGTCGCCAGGCTGTCCGGGCTGCGTGCCTTACATCATCAATTGCCGTTTCCCGATCTCCGGGCTGGCGGCGCTTCGCGGCATTCGCACCCGCACCTCTCCTGCAACCCTGTCCTGGTTGCAGGCTATTGGCGGGGTTCCGGTGGTGTTGAGTGGCGGCGATGCGGCCGGGGCGCTGCAAAACAGGCAGATCGACTGCGTGCTGGCCGGCGGCGTCAGGCCTTAACCCGGATCGGACCGGTTCCGGCCCCAGGGTCAGACCGATGGCGCGGGGCAGAAAATGTCTCTGCCGCAGAGGGGCTTCGCAGAAGAAACCACTGATCGGCGGCCCAACTTCAAAAACATCTTCCGCGCCGCTTCGCCTAGACTGAAACCGGCGGCGAAATCCGCCGGTCCTTGCGGCGCGGCGCCTTCACGGGCGCGCATGATGAAAGGCGGTCTGATCATGGCGAAAGCACAGAATTCACTCCAGAATCCGAAACTGAACCGGGATCCGTCAATCGAAAGGCTGCGCGATCGGCGCCTGCTGCGCGAGTTCGCCTATATTGGCGGCAAATGGTGCGCGGCCGGAAACAAGGCCGAGCTTGAGGTGACCAATCCGGCCAATGGGGCGGTGGTCGGCCATGTGCCGGATCTGGGCGCGGCGGAAGCCACCGCGGCGGTGGACGCGGCGCAAAAAGCCTTTGCCGAATGGCGGGCGCTGCTGCCCCAGTCGCGCAGCGCGCATTTGCGGGCCTGGTATGAGACGATTATCGATCAGCGCGAGGACCTGGCGATCCTGATGTCGCTGGAACAGGGCAAGCCGCTGTCCGAAGCGCGCGGCGAGATCGACTATGCGGCCAGCTTCGTTGAATATTTCGCCGAAGAGGCCCGGCGCCCCAATATTGAAAGCGTGACCTCGCATCTGCCCGATGCGGAGGTGGAGCTGTGGCGCGAGCCGGTTGGGGTGGCGGCCCTGATCACCCCGTGGAATTTCCCCACCGCGATGATCACCCGCAAGGCGGCGGCGGCGCTGGCGGCGGGCTGTACCGTGGTGGTGCACCCGGCGCATGAAACCCCGTTTTCCGGCCTGGTGCTGGCCGAGCTGGCCGAACGGGCCGGTATGCCGGCGGGGGTGATCAATGTGGTCACCGGCCGGGCGCGCAATATCGTGCCGGCCTGGACTGCGGACCCGCGCGTGCGGGCGCTGTCCTTCACCGGCTCGACCGATGTGGGCAAGCTGCTCTACCGGCAATGCGCCGAGACCGTGAAGCGCATCGTGATGGAACTGGGCGGTCATGCGCCGCTGCTGGTGTTCGCCGATGCGGATCTCGATCTGGCGGTGGATGAAGCCATCAAGGCCAAATTCGCCACCTCCGGGCAGGACTGCCTCGGCGCCAACCGGTTCCTGGTCGAGCGGCCGGTCTATGATGCGTTCTGCCGCCACTTCGCCGAGCGGGCCGCCGCGCTCAGCGTCGGCCCCGGGCTTGAGAACCCGGATATCGGCCCGCTGATGAACGAAAGCGCCGTCGCCAAGCAGGAGGCGCATGTGCGCGATGCGCTGGAGAAGGGCGCGAGGCTGCTGACCGGCGGCGCGCGCCACGAGGCCGGGCC
>PKTQ01000080.1 GCA_002869085.1 Hyphomicrobiales bacterium
GCCAAAGGATGCCGGGCTTCCACCACCGCGACCAGTTTTTCCTGGTGGATCAGGGTGTAATTGATTTTGGGTTCATCCTCGAACAGGCCGCCGAAACCAAACTCGATTTCGCCGTTCAGCAGCATGGAGATAATCTTATGGGAGTTGCCGGCATGAAGGTCGATGGCGATGCGCGGATGCTCGTCGCTATAGCGGCAGATCAGACCGGGCAGGAAATAAGTGCCGAAAATGGCGCTGGAGCCGATATCCAGCCGGCCCCTGTTGAGATTGGACAGATCGTCGAACAGAATCTTGATATCCAGCAGCTCGGAGGTGATTTTCTGGGTCTTGGTCAGAAGCATCTCCCCTTCGCGGGTCAGATGGACTTTCTTGCCGGTGCGGTCGAACAGGCTGACCCGCAAGGTGGCTTCCAGGGCCTGGATCTGCTGGCTGACCGCCGACTGGCTGATCAGCAGTTTCCGGCTGGCTTTGGTGAAACTGCCCGTGGTGGCAACCGCCTGAAAAGTTTGGAGTTGATCGCAGTTCATCGGCAAAGTTCCCCAGCACAACAAGGACCACAGCCATAGTAGCAGATTTTGACCGGTTTCGATGGTTTGTTCTCGAAGCCGGCACGCGGGCGGGGGCCGGGGCGCCGGATGACCGTCACATCATTGAAATCTTGCGTCATTAGTATCTCTTATCCATCGCATTGCCTCTTCTAATTTGATTTGTGAAACCCGCAACAGGTAGCTTTATTCTGGGCCGTCAGGCAGGGGCACTGAGGACCGGTATCGATATTTCGCACAGCGGGCGCGCCCGCAGCCGGACCCGACAGGCGCCCGGGGGATTTAGCTGAACAGGAGACTGAAAATGAACACACTTTTTCGCAATATCGTCTTGAGCACGGCGGCGGCCGCTCTCGGCCTGGCAGCCGGCGCCACCGCCGCCCTGGCGGCATTCCCCGAAAAACCGATCACCATCCTGGCCTATATGAAACCCGGCGGCGCCGCCGATATCGATTCGAGGAAACTGGCGGTGATCGCCGAGCGGCTGACCGGGGCTAAATTCGTGGTCAAGAACAAGACCGGCGCCGGCGGCATCATCGCCATGAAATATGTGCTGGAGCAGCCTGCGGACGGCTATCTGCTGATGGCGACCACCAAATCGCAGGTCTACAAGCTGGTCACCGCGAAAAGCGACATCAATGTCGAGGATTTCCAGTGGCTGGCGCTGAACCAGCATGACCCCGAGGCCATCATCACCAACAAGGAAATGGACGTGAACAGCTGGGAGCAGGTGGTGGCCGACGCCAAGGCCAAAGCCGCCAAAGGCAAGCGGCAGATCTGGGTCGGCCCGGCCGCGGGCGGGCTTGATCATGTGATGGCGATGAAGACCTGGGCCGCCGCCGGGATCGATCCCAAATCGGTGAAATACATCCCGTTCAAGGGCGGCAAGAAGGCGATGATCGAGCTGCTCGGCGGCCGCGGCGTCGTCTATGTGGGCAATCCGCGCGATACGCTGGGCCAGCCCAAGCTGAAAGTGGCGGCCCTGTCGCGCAAGACGCGCCTCAAAACCTTCCCCGATGCGCCGACTTTCGGCGAGCTGGGGGTGCCGAATCTCGACAATGAAATCATGTGGCGCGGCTTTGCCATCAAAGCGGGCATCCCGGCCGAGGCCAGCAAGTTCTGGAACGATCTGTTTGCCAAGGTCAGCAAGGACCCGGAATGGGTGGCGCATGTGGAGAAGTCGAGCATCGACCCGGTTTACATCAGCAATGATGATTTCCTGAAAGTGATCAAGACCGACATGGATGAGGTCAAGGTCTGGGCGAAGAAATCGGGCATTCTGAAATAGCCCTCTCACAAGCGGCTATGATGACCGCCGGTCATGCAGGGGTTCCTGTTGATGGCCGGCGGGGCGCGCGGGAGTGAAGGGGGGAGCGAAATGGCGAATAAGATCAAAGACGACGCGGCCGGAGCGGCTCCGGACCAGGAGAAGGTCAAGGATCCTGAGCGTTATATCGGCAATTTGCTGCTGCCCACCACCATTCTTGCCCTGGCCGGGATCTGCCTCGTTCAGACATTCGACTTTCCCGGCGGCGGCGAGGATGTGGGGCCGGCCGGCGTGCCCTATCTGTGGATCGGGTTTACCGCGCTCTTTTGCGTGATGCTGATCATCCAGGTCATTCTGCGCAAAATGCCGCCGGACCCGATTCCGGGACGGATCGGTTTCGTGATCCTGTTTGCCGGTTGGCTGGCCGTCTATCTGATAGCCATTGAAAACATTGGCTATTACGTCAGCACATTCATCTTTCTGATGGTCTCCATGTATGTCCTGACCTATCGCAACTATCTCATCATGCTGGCCGTGTCGGTCGGCTGGCTTGTGTTCGCTTATTTGGTCTTTGCGCAATTGCTGTTTATCCAACTGCCTGAAGGGCCGTTATTTCGCCTGCTGTTCGAGTAGCACTCAGTCATTGAGTTCAAAATGAAGCTTATGACCCGGATTATTCACCGCCTCGCAGTCAAGGACGCAAAATATGAGTAAAAAAGGCCTGCCTTCGAAAAAGATACGGAAGCTGATCGATAAGATCGCACCGGATCTGGAAGAACTTCTGCATTTGCTGAATGAAACCGACGAGGACCATTCCGACAGCGTGGTCGAAGACAATATCCGCACCGGAGCCCATAACCTGCTGATCGCCAAGCGCATCATCAAGGAAAGAAAGAAATAGATCATTTGGAGCCAGAGCCGCCCGGGCCATTTCAGGCTGAAGGCGCTCTCACTTCAGCCGCGACGCAACACCGACTTGCCGCATTCCGGTATGAGCGGCGCCTGCATGAGTTTTGATATCGGAGGAACGGATGCTGCTTAAGAAACGACTGGTGCTGTTTGGAAAGACCAAACGTCTGGAAGCGCAATTCGATGAGTTCATGGACCGCATCATTGAGGCCAGCCTGATTTTCGAGCGGGCGTTCAAGGGCTATCTGCGCGATGGGTTCAGCGAGGATTTTTCCATTGCGGTCGATGAAGTCAACCAGATCGAGAGCGCGAATGACGATCTGAAGCGGAAAATCGAGACCCGCCTCTATGAACAGACCCTGATCCCGGATCTGCGCGGCGATGTGCTGAGCCTGATCGAGGGGCTGGACGGCATTCTCAATCTCTATCAGGCCAATTGTTACCGCATCTCGATTGAAAAGCCCGACATTCCCCAGGTTTATCACAGGGATTTCAAAGCCCTGGCCAAGGCCTCGACGGCCTGTGTCGATTCGCTGATCATGGCTTCACGGGCATTCTTCACCAATATCGAGGCGGTACGTGACCACAATGTGAAGGTCATGTTCTATGAGACCGAGGCCGACAAGATCAGCACCCGGCTCAAGACCCGGATTTTTGCCTCCGACCTTCCCCTCGAACATAAAATCCATCTTCGCTATTTTTCCGACCGGGTCGAGGACAGCTCCAACCGCGCCGAGGATGTGGCCGATAATCTTGCCATCTATACGCTGAAGCGCTCGATCTGAAGGGCTCTGCGAGATGGATTTCACGGTTCTCATATTTCTCACCAGCGGGTTGTTCCTGGGCTGGTCCCTCGGGGCGAACGATGCGGCCAATGTGTTCGGCACCGCGGTCGGCACCAGGATGGTCCGGTTTGCCACCGCAGCGGTGGTCAGCAGTATTTTCATCATACTCGGCTCGGTGCTGAGCGGCGCCGGCGCCGCGCATACTCTGGGCAAGCTCGGCTCGATCAACGCCCTGGCCGGCTCGTTCATGGCGGCCCTGGCGGCGGCCATGACCGTTTATGCCATGACCAAGCTCGAGCTTCCCGTCTCCACCAGCCAGGCGATTGTCGGGGCGATTATCGGCTGGAACCTGTTCAGCGGCTCGGTGACCGATGCCAATGCCCTGATCAAGATTCTGGGCACCTGGGTGGCCTGTCCGATTCTGGCCGCGGCAATCGCGGCGCCCATCTATCTCGGCATCCAGCGGCTGCTGTCATGGGCGAAGCTGCATATTCTGCGCCGCGATGTCTATACCAGAATTGCGCTGATTCTCGCCGGCGCCTTCGGCTCCTATTCGCTGGGCGCGAACAACATCGCCAATGTGATGGGGGTGTTCGTGCCCGCCTCGCCCTTTACCGACTTCAAGGTTGCGGACGCCTTTACCTTCACCGGCATCCAGCAATTGTTCCTGCTGGGAGCCATCGCCATCGCGGTCGGGGTGTTCACCTATTCCAAACGGGTGATGCTGACGGTCGGCGGCGGGCTGATGCCCCTTTCACCGGTGGCGGCCTGGGTGGTGGTGATCTCCCATTCCATCGTCCTCACTCTGTTCGCCTCGGAGGGGCTTGAGCATTTTCTGGCCAGCCATGATCTGCCGACCATTCCGCTGGTTCCGGTTTCCAGCTCGCAGGCCGTGGTGGGGGCGGTGATCGGCATCGGCCTGCTGCGGGGCGGCCGCAATGTCCGCTGGCGGGTGCTGGGCAATATCTCGATGGGCTGGGTCACCACGCCCCTGATTTCAGCGGTGCTGTGCTTCGTGTCGCTGTTCTTTTTGCAGAATGTGTTCAATCAGCAGGTTTACACCGAGGTCACCTATTCCCTGTCGCCGAAAGTGATGGACCATCTGGTGGAAAGCTCCCTGCCGGCCGAGGATCTGACCGGGCTGAAAAACCGGAAATTCAACCGCGCTACCGAATTTCTGCAGGCGATCGGACAGCGGACCTATCTGACCGGATATCAGCAGAAGAAGATCCTGGAGTTTTCCGAGACGACCGATATCGAAATCAGGGCCGATATTGTCGATGCCCTGCCGCCGGACTGGCTGAGCGCCGGGCAGATCGAGGCGGTGCGTAAACTCAAGGGCCGTCACTTCAAATTCAAATGGGCAGTGGCCGATGCGCTCGAGCAGCTCAGCGATGAATGGCGCCTTTACCCGGACAGCATCCGCAACAAGGCCCACAACAAGCAGATCAAGGCCAAGCTGGACTATATTTACCGCACATTCAAAGTGAGCAGATAATGCGCGCCATTGGGGGGATATCCTATGGAAATTCTTGACAGCCTGATATTTGGTTTCAGCACCCTGATCGGCTGGAAGCCGCTGCTGATCATCGTCGCCGGGGTGATTGTCGGCATCATGGTGGGGGCCATGCCCGGCCTGTCGCCCTCGACCGGCGTCGCCCTGCTGGTGCCGTTCAGCTACACCATGTCGCCGGCCCTGGCGGTTATTCTGCTGGTCTCGATCTATATCTCGTCCAATTACGGCGGCTCGATCACCGCGGTGCTGATCAATACGCCCGGCACGCCGGCCGCCGCCGCCACGGCAATTGACGGCTTTCCCCTGACCGTGAAAGGCCGGGCGGGCAAGGGGCTCGGCATGTCGCTGATCGCCTCGACGGTCGGCGGCATATTCGGCACCATCATTCTGATTGCCTTCGCCGTGCCGCTGGCCCGGCTGGCGATCGGCTTTCATCCGGCGGATTATTTCGCTCTGGCGATCTTCGGCCTGACCACGGTCGGCTCGCTCGGCGGGGGCAATGTGGCCAAGGCCATGGTGGCGGTGCTGTTCGGGCTGCTGATCAACACGGTGGGGCTCGATCCCATTTCCGGCGTGTCGCGCTTCACCTTCGGCATCGACGCGCTTTATGACGGCTTCAGCCTGATCCCGGCCCTGATCGGCCTGTTCGCGCTCAGCGTGGTGTTCACGGCGTTCGAGAAAGGCAAACTGAGCAAGCGCCTGGTTGATGCGGTGGGGGGCAGCTTCCCGACCCTGGCCGAAAGCTGGAAGTCCAAAATGACCATTGCCCGCTCTTCGGTCCTGGGCACGATCATCGGCATCTTCCCCGGCGCGGGCGCCACCATCGCCTCCTTCATCAGCTATAACATCGCCCAGCGCACCAGCAAGGAGCCGGAAACCTTCGGCAAGGGCGCCATGGACGGGGTCGCGGCGTCCGAAGCCGCCAATTCCAGCTCGGTCGGCGGAGCGCTGATCCCGCTTCTGGCGCTGGGCATACCTGGCAGCGCCACCGATGCGGTGCTGATCGGCGCCTTGCAGCTGCATGACATCACGCCGGGGCCGCTGTTGTTCGAAAGCAATCCGGAGATCGTCTACGGCATTTTCGCGGCGCTGATCGTCGCCAATGCGGCCATGCTGGTGCTGGGCCTGTTTGGGGTGCGCTATTTCGCCAAAGTGGTCGAAGTGCCGCCGGCCATTCTCTATCCGATGATCCTGGCGATCTCGCTGATCGGCAGCTATGCGGTGCGCTCCTCCTTCTTTGATGTGGGGGCCTGTTTCGCCTTCGGCGTGGTGGGCTGGATTTTCAAGCGCTACGGCTATCCGGTGGCGCCGATCGTGCTCGGCATCGTGCTGGGCAGCCTGCTCGAGGAGAATTTCCGCCGCGCGGTTATGATGGATGGCCCCCTGGTGTTCTTCACCGAGCCTCTGTCCGCCGTCATGCTGAGCGTTGCCCTGCTGCTGTTCGTGTGGCCGATCTATAAAAGCTACCGGGCCCGGCAGAAGACCGAAGCCTGACAGAGAGACGACGGGCGCGGGACCGGGCCGGCAAAAACCGGTCCGGCCATCCCCGCGTCCGGGCACCAGGCAAGGCGCCCCCGCGCGTCCGGGGCGCTATTCTTGACGATTTTCAGGATGATGAGGCTGGGGGTTGACGGGCCGGCGGGGCAAAGCGCCGGCCCGACAGATCACCACTGGGTATAGGGGTGGGCGATCAGATTGGAGTTGAAATATCGCGGATCATCGGCGATTTCCTCGCCGACCCAATCGGGCTTGACGAAGCTCTGCTGTTCGCTTTCCAGTTCCACTTCCGCGACGATCAATCCCTGATTGACGCCGCCGAACTCGTCGACTTCCCATTCCAGGCCTTCATGGAGAATCTTGTAGCGCTTCTTCTCGATGATCGGCTGCTCGCACAGATCGTCCAGCATCTCATTGGCATCATCGGCCGGGATTTCATATTCATATTCGACCCGGGTCGCGCCGACATTGATCCCCTTGATGGTAAGGTAGCCCTTGTCGTCAATGGTGCGCACCCGCACCGTGCGCTCTTTGACCGTCGAGAGATATCCCTGACGATAGGTGGTGCCGGTGGCAAGCGCGCGCCAGGCATCGCCGCTGATCAGGAACTTGCGTTCAATTTCCTTGGCCATTGCGTTACTCCTTCACTCCTTATTTTCCCGAAATATCGCTCTGTTTCTTACGCCGGCAGGGCTTCCAAACCGATCACCCGCTTGATGGCGCGCAGATAATTGACATTCTCATACTCATCGAGGCCCAGCATCTTCTTGGCTTCCAGGATCGCCGGCACATCGACCGATTCCACCGCCACGGTCTGCAGCCCGGCGCCATTGATCCGGATCTCCGCATGTTCGGTAATGCAGTCATTGATGGTGAAGGCGAAACGCCGCTTGAAGACGCTGACGGCGGAGAGCTGGGGGTGGGGCCTGATCACCTCATCCAGATATTGCTCCAGCGTATAGACATCGCGCTGCAATGGCGGCATTTCGACGCCGAAGGCCGGGAATACATCGCTCTCAAGCATCGCGGCCCGCATGGGAAATTCGCCCTTCATGCGCGGGTTCCACTGTTCAAGCCCTTCGCGCTCGGTCACAAACACCTTGATGTCCATCAGTTTGTCGCGAATCTTGGTGTTGTTCTCATCATTACCGGCGGAGATGATATAGGTCTCGGCGCTTTCGCGAATGCCAAGGCAGGCCGAAAGTTTCCGCATCTTCTCCTCGACCTTGCCGAAATTCCGCGCCCAGGTGCGGAATTCAAACCTCGGTTTAATCTCATTCATGTCGCTTGCTCCCGAGAATATCTTGAAAAATGCCGAATTGGCGACCCCGGCAAGGGGGCCTTCTGCCTGGCCTGATGACGCATGCATGGGCCCCCTCACCTGATCTCAAGGCTAGCGTCCGGGCAAAACCGAAAGCAAATTAGAAGAGGCAATGCGTTGGATAAGGGATATTAATGAACCGGCTGCGTGACGGGGCTTCAACGCCTGAACCACGGAGCCCCGTCGCCGTCAAGCTTGGAGGCGATCGCCGGCGGCGGCGCGGTCGGCCAGCACCAGGCTGGCGCGCCTGGCGATGCGGCCGGCGGGGATGGCGTGCTCGCCCCGCTCAAGCCGGCGCAGCGCATCCTCCTTACCTGCCCCGGCCACCAGCCACAGGCGGGCACGGGCCACGTTAAGGGCGGGGAAGGTCAGGGTCATGCGCCGGTGGCCCTGATAGGGGCCGGTGACGGCAACGGCGCGGTCCGCCGCCTCCAGCACCGCATCATCCGGCACCAGCGAGGCGGTGTGGCCATCGGCGCCGATGCCGAGCTGCACCAGATCGAGCGCGCCGGTGCTGCCTGTGAGGCCGGC
>PKTQ01000281.1:0-8216 GCA_002869085.1 Hyphomicrobiales bacterium
CCGTAATGGCGCGCCCGGGCGATGGTATCCTCGATGGTGCCGTGCCGTTTCATCAGCTTCAGCGCCTGAGAGAGTTCCTCATCCCCGCTCTCGCCCTCCTGCAGGGTGCGGCTCCAGAACGCCCGCTCCGCCTCGTCGCCGCGCCGATAGGCCAGCACTACCGGCAGGGTGATCTTGCCTTCGCGGAAATCATCCCCCACCGATTTGCCGAGCTTGCCCGCCTCGCCGGCATAGTCGAGCGCATCGTCCACCAGTTGGAACGCCAGCCCCAGATTGGTGCCATAGGAGCGCATGGCCGCCCATTCCTGTTTCGGGCGCCCGGCGACGATCGCCCCCACTTCCGCCGCCGCTGAAAACAGCGCCGCCGTCTTGGCGTTGATCACCGCCAGATATTCATCTTCCGTGGTGGCGGTGTTCTTCGAGGCCGCGAGCTGCCATACCTCGCCCTCGGCGATGATCGCGGCGGCATCGGAAAGCACCCTCAGCGCATCCATCGAGCCCACTTCCACCATCATGCGGAACGCCTGGCCGAGCAGGAAGTCTCCCACCAGCACGCTGGCTTCGTTGCCCCATAGCAGCCGCGCGGTCTTGCGCCCGCGCCGCATATCGGAATCATCCACCACATCGTCATGCAGCAAGGTGGCGGTGTGCATATATTCCACCGTCGCCGCCAGGGTGACATGATGGCCGCCCTGATAGCCGAACATCTGCGCCGCCGCGATGGTCAGCATCGGGCGCAGGCGCTTGCCGCCGGAATTGATCAAATGCAGCGCCAGTTCCGGGATCATTTCCACATCCGAGCCGGCATGGCTCATGATGATCTCATTGACCCGGGCCATGTCATCGCCGGTCAGTTCGAGCAGCGGCGCCAGCGAAGGTTCAGCGCCGGGGCGGGCATTCATGGCAACGACATCGCCCATCTGGCAGGCCTCGTAAAACAGGGGTTATAACGACCCGCAATGTAGTTGCGCGGACAAGCCGAGGTCAAGTGAGATATCGGCCCCGAACCCGCGCGGGTTCGGGCCATGAGGGGGCTTGCGTCCAGGCGGCGGCTCGCCCATAACGGGGCCATGGTCCAGATTGATAAAAATCACAAACCGGATTTTTCACTGGAGCGCGTGGCCATCGCCCGCGGCATCGCCCCCATTGCCGGTGTCGACGAGGCCGGGCGCGGGCCCCTGGCCGGCCCCGTGGTGGCCGCGGCGGTGATTCTGGAGCCGGGCGGCATTCCGGCCGGGCTTGATGATTCGAAAAAGCTGCGCGCCGCCGAGCGCGAGCATCTGTTCATGATGCTGCAGAACACCGCCGAGATTTCGGTGGCCGTCGCCGATGTGGAGCGCATCGACAGCGACAATATTCTGCAGGCCACATTATGGGCGATGGCCGAGGCGGTTGGCGGGCTGAACCAGACCCCGGATCTCGCCCTGGTGGACGGCAACCAGAAACCAAAGCTCGATTGTTTCTGCCGCCCGATCGTCAAGGGCGACTGCCTGTCCCTGTCGATCGCCGCCGCTTCCATCGCCGCCAAGGTGGTGCGGGACAAGATCATGGACGAGCTGGCCGATGAGCATCCCGGCTATGGCTGGGAGCGCAACAAAGGCTATGGCACCAAAGAGCATATGGCGGCGCTGGAAAGGCTGGGGCCGACCCCGCATCACCGCCGCTCATTCGCGCCGGTGCGGCGGTTGCTGGGGGGCGACTGAACCCCCGGCATATCCCACTTAAGTTATTGTTTACCCTGTTTCCTAACCGGCCATTTACTCTAATCAGCGAGTCTGACCCTGAGAGTTGATTTCAGGGAGTTCCCATGAGTACGCGTAAAGTCGGCCGCAACACGGCAGCCAGTTTCACCAACCGGATCTATACCGGCGAATGTGTCGAACAGTTGAACGCCCTGCCTGAGGCGAGTGTCGATGCGGTGTTTGCCGACCCGCCCTATAATCTGCAATTGCAGGGCGAGCTGACCCGGCCCAATAACAGCCGGGTGGACGGGGTCGACGATGACTGGGACAAATTCTCCAGCTTTGCCGATTATGACGATTTCACCCGGCAATGGCTCCGGGGCTGCCGGCGGGTGATGAAGCCGGCATCCACCATCTGGGTCATCGGCTCCTATCACAATATCTTCCGGGTCGGGGCGATCATGCAGGATCTCGGCTTCTGGATTCTGAACGACATCGTCTGGCGCAAGACCAATCCGATGCCGAATTTCCGCGGCCGCCGCTTCACCAATGCCCATGAAACCATGATCTGGGCGGCCAGGGACGAAAACGCCGCCAAATATACCTTCAATTACGAGGCCCTGAAGGCGTTCAATGACGATTTGCAGATGCGCTCCGACTGGTTCCTGCCGATCTGCGGCGGCGCCGAGCGCCTGAAGAACGAAAGCGGCAAGAAGCTGCACCCGACCCAGAAGCCCGAAGCCCTGCTGCATCGGGTGCTGCTCGCCTCGACCAATCAGGGCGATGTGGTGCTGGACCCGTTTTTCGGCACCGGCACCACCGGCGCGGTCGCCAAGCGCCTGGGGCGCAACTGGATCGGTATTGAGCGCGATCAGGCCTATGCCGAGGCCGCCCATGAACGCATCGCCGCCACCAGTGTTGCCGACCGGGATGCGCTGCAAACCACCCCCTCGAAGCGCGCCCTGCCGCGAGTGCCCTTCGGCACCCTGGTCGAGCGCGGCCTGATCCAGCCCGGCGCCACCCTCTATGGCCCCAGCAGCCGCCACGCCGCCAAGGTGCGCGCCGACGGCACCCTGGCCTGCGATGACGCCACCGGCTCGATCCACAAAATGGGCGCCCATGTGCAGGGGCTCGAAGCCTGCAATGGCTGGACCTATTGGCATTATAAATCGAAGGGCAAGCTCACCCCGATCGACGATCTGCGCAGCCGCATCCGCGCCGAAATGGGCTGAACCACCCGCGCTCCCGCCAGAGGAGCACGGATGGGTTGTCTGTCCCCGTCAGAAGGGCCGGAATCGCGGGCCCCGGGCGGGGCGTATCCGCCCGGCCGGGGGCAGGGGCGGGCGCGGCAAATATTCTCCTTTTCGCATACAACTAAAGTGTTGACGTTAGAGGTTTGACTTTCCTTGCGGAAGGTTTGGGACGGGTCTAATCTAACGCCCGATTCCGGGTCCTGGCCGGACCCGGCAAGTTCTGCTTAGAATTAGGGGTTTGTCATGACAAAATGGGTTTATGCCTTCGGCGAAGTAAAAGCCGACGGGAAGGCGGAGATGCGCGAATTGCTGGGCGGCAAGGGCGCCAATCTGGCGGAGATGTGCAATCTTGGCCTTCCGGTGCCGCCGGGCTTTACCATTACCACCGAAGTTTGCACCGCCTATTACGAGAATAAGGGCGAACTGCCCGCCGATGTCGAAAGCCAGACCCTCGAGGCCATGGCCGGGGTCGAGACTCTGGTTGGCGGCAAGTTCGGCGACAAGGACGACCCGCTTCTGGTTTCGGTCCGCTCCGGCGCCCGCGCCTCCATGCCCGGCATGATGGATACGGTGCTCAATCTGGGTCTCAACGACCAGACCGTCGAGGGGCTTGCGGCCCGCTCCGGTGATGCCCGTTTCGCCTTCGACAGCTATCGGCGCTTCGTCCAGATGTATTCCGATGTGGTGCTGGGCATCGCCCATGAGCATTTCGAGAACAGCCTCGAGAGCTACAAGGAGAGCAAGGGCTTCAATCTCGACACCGATCTCGGCGCCGAGGACTGGATGAAGATGACCGAGACCTTCAAGAGCATCGTCGCGGACAAAATGGGCAAGCCCTTCCCGCAGGATGTGCATGAGCAGCTCTGGGGCGCCATCAATGCGGTGTTCGGCTCCTGGGAAACTCCGCGCGCCATCACCTATCGGCGCCTGCACGACATCCCGGACGATTGGGGCACCGCCGTCAATGTCCAGGCCATGGTGTTCGGTAATATGGGCGACAATTGCGCCACCGGCGTTGCCTTCACCCGCAACCCCTCCACCGGCGACAATCGTCTTTATGGCGAGTTTCTGATCAACGCCCAGGGCGAGGACGTGGTGGCCGGCATCCGCACTCCCCATGCCATCACCGAGGCCTCGCGCATCGAGTCGAATGATGATCGCTATTCGCTGGAAGCGGCCATGCCGGACAATTACCAGGAATTGCAGGCCATCTGCGACAAGCTGGAGCAACATTATTCCGATATGCAGGATCTGGAATTCACCATCCAGAACGGCAAATTGTGGATGCTGCAGACCCGCAACGGCAAGCGCACCGCCGAGGCGGCGCTGAAAATCGCCGTTGACATGGCCGAAGAGAAGCTGATCAGTCGCGACGAGGCCATTTTGCGCATCGATCCCGCCTCGCTCGATCAATTGCTGCACCCGACCCTCGACCCCGATGCGGCACGCGACGTCATCGCCACCGGCCTGCCGGCCTCGCCGGGCGCCGCCTCGGGCGAGATCGTGTTTTCCGCCAATGACGCCGAGGCCAAGACCAATGCCGGCACCGATGTCATTCTGGTGCGGGTGGAAACCAGCCCCGAGGATATTCACGGCATGCATGCCGCCAAGGGCATTCTGACCGCGCGCGGCGGCATGACCAGCCACGCGGCGGTAGTGGCGCGCGGCATGGGCACCCCATGTGTGTCCGCCGCCGGCAGCCTGCGCATCGACTATGCCGCCAAGACCATGTCGGTCGGCGAGCGGGTGCTGAAAGAAGGGGACATCATCACCATTGACGGCGCCGCCGGTCAGGTGATGGCCGGCAAGGTGCCGACCCGCCATCCGGAACTGTCCGGCGATTTCGCCACCCTGATGGGCTGGGCCGACGCGGCGCGGGTGATGAAGGTACGCGCCAATGCCGAAACCCCGGACGATGCGGCCACCGCCCGCAAATTCGGCGCCGAGGGCATCGGCCTGTGCCGCACCGAGCATATGTTCTTCGACGCCGAGCGCATCACCTCGGTGCGCGAGATGATCCTCGCCCGCGACGAGGCCGGCCGCCGGGCGGCGCTGGCCAAGCTGCTGCCGATGCAGAAGGACGACTTCTTCCAGTTGTTCAAGATCATGGCCGGCCTGCCGGTCACCATCCGTCTGCTCGACCCGCCCCTGCATGAGTTCCTGCCCCATTCGGACGCGGAGAATGAAAGCGTCGCCGCGGCTCTCGGCGTCAGCGCGGTCGAAGTGGCGGCCCGCACCAACGAGCTGAAGGAGTTCAACCCGATGCTCGGCCATCGCGGCTGCCGTCTGGCGGTGACCTATCCGGAAATCGCCGAAATGCAGGCCCGGGCCATTTTCGAGGCCGCCATCGCAGCCGGCGCCGAGACAGGCCAGCAGGTGGTGCCGGAGGTGATGGTGCCGCTGGTGGCCACCAAGGCCGAGCTCGACATGATCAAGGCGGTGATCGACCGGGTCGCCGAAGAGGTGCAGACCGAGCAGGGTGTGAAGTTCGACTATCTGGTCGGCTCGATGATCGAGCTGCCCCGCGCCGCGCTGATGGCCGGCGAGATCGCCCAGACCTCGGCCTTCTTCAGCTTCGGCACCAATGACCTGACCCAGACCACTTTCGGGGTCAGCCGCGACGACGCCTCGCGCTTCCTGGGCGAATATGTGGAAAAGGGCATCCTGCCCAATGACCCCTTCGTCTCGCTCGATATCGCCGGCGTCGGCCAGTTGGTGCGGATGGGGGCCGAGCGCGCCCGCGATGTGAAGCCGAAAATCAAGCTCGGCATTTGCGGCGAACATGGCGGCGATCCGGCCTCGATCAGCTTTTGCGGCGAGACCGGGCTCGACTATGTGTCCTGCTCGCCGTTCCGGGTGCCGATCGCCCGTCTGGCGGCGGCGCACAGCGCCCTTGGCGGCGGCGAAAGCCGCACCGCTTAAGCACGGCCCGCCATCGGGTGGCATCACCTGGTGGCGGAAAAGCCGATCGATTCCAAAGCCCTGGAGCGACCTGAGTTCATCCGGACTGAGGCCGCTCCGGCGGGCGGGGACAAATCAGCGTTAACACAGTCTTAAGCCAAAGGGGCGACTCTTGGCGGTGTTGCCGGAATCTCCTTTCTGTGATATACAGCGCGGAATTATATTTGGGGGTCCGGCGTCATCGGAGTGTTGACAACGATGCCAAACCCGGACAGGCGAGTAAGCCCGATTGGCGCAAGCCGGTTATCACGCGCCGATTTGAACAGAAAACGAACAGGGGATTCCCGAATGGAAGACGGGCAGACCGGTATCAGCCGTTTTACCATGCTTGCGCTTTCCAATGTGATCGCCGTCGCCCTGATTCTGGCTGCCTCGCTCTATGTGTTCTGGCAGGATGATGCCGAGCGGCCGATGGTCCGCGTCACCCAGGTCAAGGCCGATCTGAACTCGGCCCGCGATACGATTCTGGAGCGCATTGCCACCGAACCGGTGGCGCTGGCGCCGATCCTCTCCTCAGGGGACGAGGAAGCCCTGCGCGAAGACGCCCGCCCCAATGTCAAGATGTCCCGCCTCATCCCGGCGCCGGTGGTCAACACCGGCAGCAAGGGCGATGCGCTGCCGATTAACCTGCCGGTGGCCGATGCCGGCCTCACCACCGGCTCGGTGGAAAGCCGGGCGGTGACCGCCAAGCGCATTACCCCCGACGCATCTTACGATCTGGCCTATGCGGTGCCGTCCAAGCCGCGCCTGCTTGACGTGCCGGAAAATGGAATGCCGGTGTCCAGCGCCGCCAAGACCGACCGCGCCGACCACCGCGCCGATCGGAGGGTGCGGGTCGCCAGCATTGCACCGGAACTGCCGGTCATCAGTGAAGAGCCCGAGCCCGAGGCCAAGCCGGAGGTCAAGACCGAATCCGTGGCCGACAAACGCCAGCGCGAATTGCTGGCCAAGGTCAGGCACAAGGAACGCGAGCGCTATTGCCTGTCGGCGGCCATCTATTACGAAGCCGGTTACGAGCCTGAGAAAGGCAAGGAAGCGGTGGCCCAGGTCATCCTCAACCGCAAGGCGCACAAGGATTATCCCAACACCATTTGCGGCGTCGTTTTCCAGAACGATCATATGCGCAATCGCTGCCAGTTCTCCTTCGCTTGCGACGGCAAGCCGGAGCGCCCGAAGAACAACCAGGCCTGGTCGGATTCGGTCAAGGTTGCGGCGGCCTTCCTGAGCCAGGGCAAGCGGATGCGCAGCATGGGCAAGGCCACCCATTACCATGCCGATTATGTGCGTCCGAAATGGGCCAGCCAGTTGACCCGCATCTCGAAAATCGGCGCCCATATCTTCTACAGCGTTCCCAAGATCAGCAAGCGCCGCTATGCCTCCAAACGCTCATCGCGCAGCCGGTCCTACCGGCGCAAGGGCCGCCGCATCTTCAAGGTCGGCAAAGGCGCCCCCAATCTGCTGGCTTCGCTGTTCGACAGATAAACTTCCCCTTTATTCAGAACCTTCCGGCCCTATTCGGGTGTTGATAGCCATGGCTCAACAAGGCTACGGCATGGACTGTGTTCATCTGTTGGTCAGTCCAGGAAATCCATGCCGAGATCCAGCGTCTTCACGCTGTGGGTGAGGGCACCATCCTCCCGAACGCGCCCAGCGTTCGGGGCTGGGTTCGTCCGGTGTCAGTCCAGGAAATCCATGCCGAGATCCAGCGTCTTCACGCTGTGGGTGAGAGCACCTACCGAAATAAGATCGACCCCGGTGGCGGCAATGGCCGCGATGCTGTCCTCGTTCACCCCGCCCGAGGCTTCGGCGACGGCGCGCCCGCCGATCATCTTCACGGCCCTTGCCAGCATGTCCGGGCTCATATTGTCGAGCAACACCGCATCCGGGCCGGCCTCCAGCGCTTCGCTAAGCTGGGTGAGATCATCCACCTCGATCTCGATTTTCACCATATGGCCGGCATTGGCCCGGGCGGCGGCCATGGCGCCGGCAATGCCGCCAGCCGCCGCGATATGGTTGTCCTTGATCAGCACCGCATCGTCGAGGCCGAAACGGTGATTGGCGCCGCCGCCGCAGCGCACCGCATATTTCTCGAACACCCTCAGGCCGGGTGTGGTCTTGCGCGTATCGCACACCACGGCGCCCGTGCCTTCGATCAGCCGCATCAGCCGGTCGGTGGCGGTGGCGATGCCGCTCATATGGCCAAGAAAATTAAGCGCCACCCGCTCGCCCGACAAAATGCCTCGCGCCGCCCCGGACAGCCGGGCCACCACCTGCCCAGCCTCGATGCGCGCGCCGTCGCCGGCTTCTGCCGTAAAGCGCA
>PKTQ01000281.1:8240-12720 GCA_002869085.1 Hyphomicrobiales bacterium
AGGTCGATCCCGGCCAGACGGCCCGGCGCCCGCGCCCGGATCACCGCCTCGGCCCGGGTGCCGGCGGCGATCACGCTATTGGTGGTGATGTCGCCGGCGCGGCCGAAATCCTCCAGCAGGGCCATATTCACGGCCTGCTCGATCACCGGGCGCGGCAGCGGTGCGGGTGCGGACGCTTTGGCGCTCATCGGCTTTCCTCGCAATCGGGGTTTGCGGACCCGGTCGCCGCGGCGGCGATCTTCCGGGCCTGTTTCAGGGTCAGCATGCTGCGCTGTCTCAGCGCCTCATCGGCTTTGGGGTAATCACTGCGGTAATGCCCGCCCCGGCTCTCATGGCGCATCCAGGCCGCCACGCTGATCATCAGGGCGGTGGTGGCCATCATCGTCAATTGCGGGCCGGACTTGCTGTTGCCCAGCGCGAGGGCGGCGCGCATCGCCCGGCACAGCCCGGCGCCGTCGCGCACCACACCGGCATGCCGGCTCATGACGCGGCGCAATTCGCGCACCCGGTCCGGATCGGCCGCCTTGCCCGCTTTGCGCTCCAGCACCTTGCGCAGCTTCTTGCGCGATACATGCACCACCATGGTGTCCATATGCAGGCCGACATCCCGCGCGATGCGCGCGCCGAACACCACCGCTTCCAGCAGCGAGTTGCTGGCCAGCCGGTTGGCGCCGTGCACCCCGGTCGAGGCCACTTCGCCGCAGGCCCACAGCCCGTTCAGCGTGGTGCGGCCATTGGCGTCGGTCAGCACCCCGCCCATGTGATAATGGGCCGCCGGCGCCACCGGGATCGGCTGGCGCACCGGGTCGATCCCCGCTTCCTGGCAATAGTTGTAGACCCGGGGGAATTCTTCCTCGAATCTGGCCCCGATCGCCTCGCGGCAGTCGAGGAACGCCCCGCCCGCATGGGCCTTGTCGAACACCGCCCGCGCCACGATGTCGCGCGGCGCCAGTTCCGCATCCTGATGAATTTCGCTCATGAAGCGCCGCCCTGTCGCGTCGATCAGCTTCGCGCCCTCGCCGCGCAGGGCCTCGGTCGCCAGCGGCGCCGGGTCGGCATCGGTCAGGATCGCCGTGGGGTGAAACTGCACGAATTCCGCATCGGCGATCACCGCGCCGGCCTTGGCGGCCATCGCCAGCCCCGAGCCGGTGGCCCCGGCCGGGTTGGTGGTCACTTCATAAAGCCCGCCGGCGCCTCCGGTGGCCATCACCACCGCCACCGCGATATGCACTTCGCGTCGCCGGCTGCCGTCCTCAAGCCGCCGGCTCACCGCCGCGCCGACCACCCGGCCCTTATGCACCACAAGGTCCTCGGCCCAGGCATCCTCAATGACAGTGATATGATCGGCGGCCTGCACCGCGCGGGTCAGCGCCTGCATGATCACCGCGCCGGCCATGTCGCCTTCGACCTTCACCACCCGGCGGGCCGAATGAGCCGCCTCGCGGCTGAGCAGCAGCCGGCCTTCAAGGTCCTTGTCGAACGGCACGCCAAGGTCGAGCAATTCGACGATGCGCGCCGGCGCTTCGCGCGCCAGCATCCCGGCCATCGCCTCGTCCACCAGCCCGTCGCCGGCGCGGATGGTGTCGGCGGTATGGGCCTCGACCGTGTCGGTTTCGCCCATCGCCGCCGCGATGCCGCCCTGGGCCAGCGGGCTGGAGCCGGTCTCGCCCAGCCGCCCGCCGGTGATCACCGTCACCGGATGCGGCGCCAGTTGCAGCGCCGTGAACAGCCCGCCAAGACCGCCGCCGATGATCAGCGCCCGGTTGGGGGCAAACGAGCTGCGCAGTTCAGCTCCAAGATGGGTGACACCGGCCGCTTCCATGGGATGATCCAGTCCGCAAGAGAGGGGGGGGGAGGGACTTCAGATATTCAGCTGCACCATGCGCTCGACCGCCTTCCGGGCCGGGCCGGCGATCTTCGGGTCGACCGTGACCTCATGCTTCATGAACACCAGGGAGTCGAGGATATTACCCAGGCTGATCTTCTTCATATAGGGGCACAGATTGCACGGGCGGATAAAGTCGACGCCGGGATTTTCCACCGCCACATTGTCGCTCATCGAGCATTCGGTGACCATCATCACCTTTTCCGGCGCGTTGTCCTGCACCCATTTGATCATGCCCGAGGTCGAGCCCGCATAATCGGCCGCCTTCAGCACATCGGGGGTGCATTCGGGATGGGCGATGATCTTCAGGCCCTCATGGGCGGCGCGGTAATCGTTCAGCTCCTCGGCGGTGAAGCGCTCATGCACCTCGCAGCGGCCGGGCTGATAGGGGATCACCTCAACATCGGTCTGATTGTTGACATTGGCGGCCAGGAACCGGTCCGGCACCAGCAGCACTTTCCTGGCGCCGAGCGATTCCACCACCTGCACCGCATTGGCCGATGTGCAGCAGATATCGCATTCGGCCTTCACCGCGGCGCTGGTATTGACATAGGTGACGATCGGCACGCCGGGATATTCGCGGCGCAGGCGGTGCACATCCGCTGCGGTGATCGACTCGGCCAGCGAACAGCCCGCTTCCGTGTCGGGGATCAGTACCGTCTTGTCCGGATTGAGCAGCTTTGCGGTTTCGGCCATGAAATGCACCCCGGCCTGGACGATGATGTCCGCATCCGCCGCCGCCGCCTCGCGCGCCAATTGCAGCGAGTCGCCGACGAAATCCGCGACCCCGTGATAAATCTCCGGCGTCATGTAATTATGGGCCAGGATCACCGCATTGCGCTTTACCTTCAGCTCGTTGATCGCCTTGATCAGCGGCGCGAAAAACGGCCATTCAATCGGCGGGATCACCTTCTCCACCTTGGCATAGAGCGGCGCCATCTCCCGCGCGACCTCGTCGGTATATTCGAGGGACGGCATGTCCAGCACCCCATGCCGCTCTGCCGCGCTCGGCCGCGCGGTTGCAGAATCGGAGGAAGGGGCAGGCGGGGTGTTCATCATGACCGTCATTGGGGGTCCTCCATATGCTCAAAATGAGTATAAAAGGGATATGAAAACAACCGGCAAGGCCGGGTCGGTGCTTATGCTACGAGTGAGCATTAGTAGTCACTTATATAATAAGCATTCCCGGCCCGATTTCAAGATTTGCATTGGAAAAGACCGTCAATTGGCGCGGGGGGAGGGAGGCGGGGATGGTGCGGCTGCCTGCGCGCGCCGCTTCGCCGGGCGCCGGCCCGGTTGTTAGGCCACCGCTCCGCCGGCAATGGGCAGGGCGCAATGGCCCGGAGCCCGCACCGCGGCGATGCGAATTCAGATCAGCGCCGCCGAGATCAGCCGGAAGGTCAGGGCCGCCACGCTATAGCCGGTGAACAGGATCGAGATCCAGATGATGAGGATCATCGGCAGATTGCGCAAGGTGAACACCGGATGGTTCCGGCGCTCCTGCACCAGCCGCTCGTGCCCGCGTTTTTCCCGCCCCCATAACAGCACCAGGAAGAACCGGCCGAAGGACAGCCGGATATCCGACACCCGGCTCCGTTCGTTCTCCTGGCCGCCGAGCGCCATCTCGATGGCCTTGCGCTGCTGCCGGCTGAAGCCCTCGACGATGCTGCGGTCGATCCGCGACCAGAAGCCCTGTGGCTGGTAGGTGGAGCTGTTGGACATGGTGTTTTCCTTGACTGATGTTCCCCGGGCGAGGGTGGAACGCCTTCCTCATTTCAGCAGGTGGACGATATTGGGCGATATATTGGCGGCGGTGGTCTTCTCAAAATCGGTGTTCAGGCCCATGCGCGCATTGGAGGCCATGTGCAATTGGCGCACGATGACGCTGGTGAATGCGGATTCGGCCAGCACCTCCACATTGCTGCTGATGTCCAGCACGCCACGCGATAGATAGATCACCCCATTGATGCTCTTCACCCCATTGCTGGCCAGTTCATGATTCCGCAGCAGCGGCGCTGCCCGGTCCTCGAAAATGGCGATGCCGGCCTGCGGACCTTCCGAGGGGGCGCTGAGCGACAGGGTGGAATTGCTGCGCAACACCATCCGCGATTTGTCCCCCTTCAGATACAGGGTCACCTTCTCGCCGCTCAGGCTGGTGTTCGAACTCATCTCGAACAGGCCGTCCTTCATCACATAGGTGCCGGGGCTCAGTGTAACGACCGCGTTGGGCTTGATTTTGAGGCCGCCGCAATAAATGCCGGGATTGAGCGAATGGGTGCCGTGGTTCAGGACCGTATTGTTGAAATCGCAACCGAAGGAATCCGGCTCCGGCACTTCCGCCAGCGGGTCCTTGCGCGGGGCGCAATTGGCCTTGGGCGGCGCCGTATAGATGGCGTTGTAATCGATCTCATGCCCGCCGGCGACGCAGGTCTGGGAGAAATGGATCTCCGAATTGGACTCGGTGACCAATGCCTGGCTGCCCAGTGAATTCACCCAGGCGGCGCAGTTCGGCGCATCGATGTGGCCATTGCTGAGCACATTCATGGCCTTGTCGGCTTCAGGGTCGAGCACCAGCAGGCACAGCGAATCCGAAAT
>PKTQ01000044.1 GCA_002869085.1 Hyphomicrobiales bacterium
TGCTGGCGGAGGAAGGAGACCGCCTTCGCGCGACACGCGCCGGGCAATCGGTGCTCAACCGGCTGATCGGCGAGCTCGCCATGGGGTTGGAAGCGGCTGCGGATTAAGGCTAGTCCTCCTCCAGTTTCGATTTCAGCCGATAGAGACATTCCAGCGCTTCGAGCGGGCTCATCTGATCGGGCAATATCCGCATCAGTTCCGCCTCGACCTCGCTCTGCTGCCGGGCGGCGGGGCGGCTGATGGGGCGGGCGGCGGAAAACAGCGGCAGGTCATCGGCCAGCCGGCGCATGTCCTGGCCCTGGCCCGATTGCTCCAGCGAGGCCAGCACCTCGCCGGCCCGCTCGATCACCGGCCCCGGCAGGCCGGCCAGACGCGCCACCTGCAGCCCATAGGAGCGGTCGGCGGCGCCCGGCCCCACCTCATGCAGGAAGATCACCTCGCCTTTCCATTCGCGCACTTTCATGGTGGCGTTGCGCAGGCGCGGCAGGTTTTCGGTGAGCGCGGTCAATTCATGAAAATGGGTGGCGAACAGCGCCCGGCACCGGTTGGTCTGATGCAGATGCTCGACACAGGCCCAGGCGATCGACAGCCCGTCAAAGGTGGCGGTGCCGCGTCCGATCTCGTCGAGGATCACCAGGGCGCGCGGCCCGGCCTGATTGAGAATCACCGCGGTTTCGACCATTTCCACCATGAAAGTGGAGCGCCCGCGCGCCAGATCGTCAGCGGCGCCGACCCGGGAGAACAGCCGGTCGACAATGCCGATATGGGCCTCATCGGCGGGAACGAAGCTGCCCATCTGCGCCAGAATCGAGATCAGGGCGTTCTGGCGCAGAAAGGTCGATTTGCCGGCCATATTGGGGCCGGTGAGCAGCCAGATCTGCCCCTCGGGCTCGGCCTCGGGATTAAGATCGCAATCATTGGCGACGAACGTCTCGCTCTCGCCCTCGCGCGCCGCCTCAACCACCGGGTGGCGGCCGCCGCGAACCGCAAAGCGCATGCTGTCATCCACATGGGGGCGGCAATAGCGGCGGCGCACCGCCAGCTCGGCCAGGGCGGCGGAGACATCGAGCACGGCGAGCGCGCGGCCGAGCGCGGTCAGGAAAGTCTGGGCCGACCCGATCTGGCGGGTGAGATCGGCGAAGATGCCAAGCTCGACGGCCAGGGCCTGCTCGCCGGCGCGGGCGATCTTCATTTCGGTTTCGCCAAGCTCGGTGGTGGTGAAGCGCACGGCGCTGGCCAGGGTCTGGCGATGGATGAATTTTTCGTTCAGGGGCGCGCCCAGCAGCCGGTCGGCATGCTGGGGGGTGACCTCGACGAAATAGCCCAGCACATTGTTATGGCGGATCTTGAGCGCCTTGACGCCGGTGCTGGCCGCATATTCGGCCTGCAGCCCGGCAATGACCTGGCGGCTCTCGTCGCGCAGCCGGCGCAGTTCGTCAAGCTCGGCCGAAAAGCCGGGGGCCACGAAACCGCCGTCACGGGCGGCGAGCGGCACCTCATCGCTCAAGGTTGCCTCCAGCGCCTGCTTCAGCTCGCCATCGGCGCGGGCCAGCACCTCAAGAGCCTCGCCGAGCTCAGGCGGCGGCGACAGCAATTGGCCGGCGCGGGCACGGAAACAGGCCGCAGCCTCAAGGCCCGCCTGCAGCGCCCCCCTGATGGCCAGCAGATCGCGCGGGCCGCCGCGTGCCAGCAGCAGGCGGGACAGGGCCCGGGCCGGCTCGGGACAGGCCTTCAGCACCGCGCGCAGATCGGCGCGCAAGGGCTCGTCCCCGGCCAGAAAGGACACCGAATCGAGGCGCTTATCGATGGCGGCGGGCTCCAGCAGCGGCGCAGCCAGCCGCGCGGCCAGCTCACGGGCGCCGCCCCCGGTCACGGTGAGGTCGATCCGATCGATCAGGCTGCCCTTGCGGGCGCCGCCAAGGGTGCGCAACAGTTCCAGATTGGCCCTTGTGGCCGCGTCGATCAGCATGGCGGTGCTGCGGCTTTCGCGGCGCGGCGGCTCCAGGGTGAGGCGGGCATCGAGCTGGGTGGTTTCGATATAGTCGAGCAGCGCGCCGGCGGCGCCCAATTCGGCGCGGGTAAAGGCGCCGAAGGCGTCAAGCGCCTCAACCTTGAAATGGGCCTTCAGGCGGCGTTCGGCCTGCTGGGAATCAAACTTGGCATCGGCGAGCGGGGTGACCGCCCCGGTCATGCGCTCCAGCGCCTCGCGAATCAAGGATACGCCCATCAGCCCGTCGGGGACCAGCAATTCGCCGGGCTCGAGCCGGGCGAGGTCGGCGCCGAGTTCGGCGTCCGCCGTGGCCGCCAGATGAAACTCGCCGGTGGAGATGTCGGCCCAGGCCAGGGCCATGTGGCCGCTCCCGCCCCGGCCGCCGGCCTCATAAAGCGCGGCCAGATAATTATTGCGCCGGGCATCGAGCAGGGAATCCTCGGTCAGGGTGCCGGGGGTCACCAGCCGGGTGACTTCGCGCCGCACCACCGATTTGGCACCGCGCTTCTTGGCCTCGGCCGGGTCCTCGGTCTGCTCGCACACCGCGACCCGAAAACCGGCGCGGATCAGCTTGTGCAGATATTCCTCCGCCCGCACCACCGGCACGCCGCACATCCTGATATCCTCACCCAGATGCCGGCCCCGCTTGGTGAGCACGATATCGAGCGCTTTGGCGGCCAGCTCGGCATCCTCGAAGAACAGCTCATAAAAATCCCCCATCCGGTAGAACAGGAGATAATCGCCGTGCGCTTCCTTGATCTTGAGATACTGGGCCATCATCGGCGTGACCTTGTCCGCCTTGGCGGCGGAGGGCTTGGGGCCGGCTTTGGCGGGGGCGGATTTCGGCTCGGGCGCGGTCATGGGGGGAAGCTAGCTTTTTTTCATCCGGTCGGCAAAAACAAAACAGTTTCATTCCACAATGGCTGAGTTATCATGCCGTGCATGATTCAACTTTGCCCGTTCAGCGCCATGAGGCTTATCATCGTGCCGGCCGTGTTTTTGGCCGCAAGCCTCTGTTTCGGCGCGGCGATTGCCGCCTCGCCGACCGCGCCCGGCCCCGAGCCGGCCAAGAAGCTGTTCGGCAAAGCCCATAAGCCGGCCAAGCTGAAACCGGCCTCGTTCGGCACCTATAACCGGGGCTGCCTGGCAGGCGCGGAGCATCTGTCGGCGGACGGCCCGGCCTGGCAGTCAATGCGCCTGAAGCGCAACCGGCAATGGGCGCATCCGGTGATGATCGAATATCTGAAGAAACTGGCGATCGACGTACAGGCGGCGGGGTTCTGGCGCGGCCTGCTGGTGGGGGATCTGTCGCAGCCGCGCGGCGGGCCGATGCTGACCGGCCATGCCAGCCATCAGATCGGCCTCGATGCGGATATCTGGCTGATGGAAATGCCGAAAAAGCGCCTCTCCAAAAAACGCCGGAACAGCATCAGCGCGGTGTCGGTGATCAGGGACCGGGCGCATATCAATCCGAAAATCTGGAGCGTGAAACACGCCAAACTGCTCAAACAGGCGGCGAGTTACGACCAGGTGGAGCGCATTTTCGTGCATCCGGCGATCAAGAAAGCCCTGTGCGACTGGTCGGAGGGGCAGAAGCGGGACTGGCTGCGCCATATCCGGCCCTGGTATGGGCATCATTATCATTTCCATGTGCGGATGAAATGCCCGAAAAGCATGAAATTCTGCCGCAACCAGCCGCCGCCGCCGCCCGGTGACGGCTGCGACAGCGAGAGGCTGAGCTGGTGGCTGTCGGACAAGCCCTATCGCAAGGCGAAACCGTCCAAGACCAAACCGAAAAAGAAATATAAGCCCAAACCGCCGATCACCCTGGCAGACCTGCCCGAACAATGCGCCGAGGTCATCGAGGCCAAATGAACTGGTTTCAGCGCCGGGCTCCTGATCAAAAGGCGGCCGGGCGGGCAAGCGGCACCATTGTCGAGATCGCGACCGGGTCGGGGCCGGTGCCGGTCGAGCTTAACCACAACCTGCGTGCCCGGCGTTACAGCCTGCGCCAATCGGCGTCGCGGCAGCGGATCGTCCTGACCATCCCGCGCGGCGGCACTGTGGAAGCGGCGCTCGAATTCGCCCGCGGCCAGGGCGGCTGGCTGGCGCGGCAGCAGCGCCGCAGCGCGCCGGCGCGCCCGTTCCGGGAGGGATGCGTCATTCCCTATCGCGGGACCGAGCATGTGCTGCGCCGCCGCCCGGGCTTTCGCGGCGCGGTGCGGATCGCGGCGGATGAGGGCGAGGGGCGCCCCGCCCTTATTGTGACCGCGCCGGAAGAGCATCTGGCGCGCCGGCTCAGGGACTGGCTGAAGGCCGAGGCGAAGGCCGAATTGGCGGCGCGGGTTCGGCATCATGCCGATATGATCAAGGCCGCGCCGGGGCGGATTTCGGTGCGGGATCAGGCCTCGCGCTGGGGCTCATGCTCCTCGGAGGGGAACCTGAATTTTTCCTGGAGACTTATTCTGGCACCGCCGGCCGTCCTGGACTATGTTGCGGCGCATGAGGTGGCCCATCTGATCGAGATGAACCATTCTCGGCGTTTCTGGAAGATAGTCGAAACCCTTTGTCCGGACATGAAGACACAGCGGCGGTGGCTGAAAGCAAACAGCACCGCATTGCATGCGATCGGGCGCGATGAACCTGGTGGATAAATCCCATGGCCGGCAAGCAAAAGCTAAGCCTGATCGTTCTGCTGGCCCTGCTGACCGCGCTGGGACCGCTGTCGACGGATATGTATCTGCCGTCGCTGCCCGACATTGCCCGGGCCATGGCCACCGATGAGGTTCGCGCCCAGCTCACCTTAAGCGTTTTTCTGTTCGGCTTTGCTGTCGGCATGCTGATTTACGGGCCGGTTGCCGACCGGATCGGGCGGCGGCCGGTGCTGCTGACCGGGCTTGGCGTGTTCGGGGCCGCCAGCCTGATGTGCTATGTGAGCCCGTCCATTGACATGCTGATCGCGGCGCGGTTTTTCCAGGCGCTGGGGGCAGCGGGCCCGGTGGTGCTGGCGCGGGCGATTGTGCGGGATCTGACCAAGGCGGAAATGGCCGGGCGGCTGCTCTCATATATGGGGGCGATCATGGGGCTGGTGCCGGCGATCGCCCCGATATTGGGCGGCGCGGTGCATGAGCATTTCGGCTGGCGGGTGAATTTTCTGGTGATGACCGGCCTCTGCCTCGCCCTGCTGCTGGCGGCGCGGCGGATGCTGCCCGAGACCCTGGCCAAGAGCAACCGTCCGGCGCGGGGATTTGCCGAGATCATGCGCAATTACCGGGACCTGATCCGCTCGCCGGTATTTCTCTATTACATGCTGTGCTCGAGCCTGTCTTTTTCCGGCCTGTTCGCGTTCATTTCCGGCTCCTCGTTCATCCTGCAGGGGGAATACGGCCTGTCGCCGCTGCTGTTTGGGCTTTCTTTCACCTTCATGGTGGCCGGCTATATCGTGGGAACGCTGACCGGAGGACGGCTGACAATGCGGGTGGGCATCGACCGTCTGATCATGCTCGGCGCCATGGCCCTTGCTCTGGGCGGCCTGGTGATGACCCTGATGAGCATGTTTCGGATTGCCGGCGCCTTTGCCATCATCCTGCCGATGGCGTTCTATTCGCTGGGGGTGGGGCTGATGATGCCGCAGAGCATGGCCGGAGCGCTGACGCCGTTTCCGGAAAAAGCCGGCACCGCCTCAAGCCTGCTCGGCTTCCTGCAAACCATCGCCGGGGCTTTGTCCGGAATCTATATCGGCCATCACCTGGCCGGCGGCGCGGTGCAATTGGCGCTGTTTATCTCAGCGATGGGCCTGGCGGCGCTGGCGCTGACCCTGGTCCGGGCCGCAGCAAGGCGGCGCGCCTTGATCAGCGGCTGAACAGGCGCTTTAAGAACCCGGAATCGATCTTGTATTCGGCCTCGCGCACCTTTCGCGCGCGCCCGCTCCAGTCCTTGCGCGCGGTGCGGGGCCGGGAGCCATCCGCAACCAGATCGCCGATCGGGTCCGGGGCGGGTTGCAGGCCCGGCAGGGGGCGCGGGGGCAGGCCCTTATGGGCGGCGAGCATGAATTGGCGCCAGATGCGGGCCGGCAGGCCGCCGCCCGTGACCTTGTTCATCGGGGCGCCGTTGTCATTGCCGACCCAGACCCCGGTGGTCAGACGCGCGGTGTAGCCGACGAACAGAGCATCGCGAAAGCCCTGGGAGGTGCCGGTCTTGCCGGCGGCGGGGCGATCGAGCGCGGCGCGCCGCCCGGTGCCGCGCCGGATCACCTCGACCAGCATGCGGTTCATATCGGCGACGCGGGCCGGATGGATCACCCGCCCGGGGCCGGAGCCGACGCGCTGATACAGCACCTGGCCGTCGCTGTCCTGGATGGAGCTGACCACATGGGGGATGACCCCGAAGCCGCCATTCATGAACGGGGTATAGGCGCCGGTAAGCTCGATCAGCGACACTTCGGAGGTGCCGAGCGCGATGGAGGGGTTGGCATGCAGGGGCGAGGAAATGCCGAGACGGCGCGCGGCCCGGATCACTTTTTTGACCCCGACCTCATTGGCCAGCCCGGCGGCGACGGTGTTGACCGAGCGCGACAGAGCGTGTTTCAGGCTCATGCGGCCTTTATAATCGCCGGAGTAATTGCGCGGCATCCAGCCCTTGAACATCATCGGCCGGTCAGAGCGAATGGTGCGCGGGCTCAGCCCGCTTTCGAGCGCGGCCAGATAGACGAAAGGCTTGAAGGCCGAACCGGGCTGGCGCTTGGCGGTGACCGCCCGGTTGAACTGAGAGCGGGCATAATCGCGCCCGCCGATCAGCGCCTTGACAGCGCCGCTGCGGTTCATGGCGATCAGGGCCGCCTCGGAGACATGAGCGCTTTCAGGCTCGGCAGCCATTATTTTGGCCACCGCCTGTTTGGCCATGGATTGCAGCTTCATGTCGAGCGTGGTGCGGACAATCAGGTCGCGGCCCGGCTCGCCAATGTAATCCGGCACCCGCTCGGCGACCCAGTCGAGGGCATAACCGGCGCGGTGTTTCACCCGGTGGGAGACGGCGATGTCACCGCCTTTAATGGCGGCGCGGCGTTCGGCGGCGCTGATATAGCCTTCATTCTCCATGTTCTGCAGCACCAGCGCGGTGCGCTTGGCGGCCAGCTTGGGATTGTTGGTGGGGGCATAGCGGGACGGCGCCTTCAGCAGGCCGGCCAGCATGGCGGCCTCGCGCAGGGTGATCCGGCGCACCGGCTTGTTGAAATAGCGCCGGGCGGCGGCATCGACCCCATAGGTGCCGGCGCCGAGATAGACCCGGTTGAGGTAAATTTCCAGAATCCGGTCCTTGGAGAATTTAGTCTCCAGCCACAGAGCCAGCAGCAGCTCGCGCATTTTGCGGCGCAGGGTGCGCTTGGGCTTGAGAAACAGATTCTTGGCCAATTGCTGGGAAATGGTGCTGCCGCCCTGCACGATCTGCCCGGCGGTGAGATTGGCGAGCATGGCGCGCGAGAGACCAAAAGGATCAACGCCGAAATGGCTGTAAAAGCGCCGGTCCTCGGTGGCCACCACCGCCTGGATGAGGTGTGGCGGCATGGCGCTGATCGAGACCTCTTTGCCGCGATAGGCGCCGCGCCGCGCCAGCTCATTGCCATGCACGTCGAGAATGGTGATGGAGGGGGCGCGGGCCGGCAGTTTGAGCTGGCCGGGATCGGGCAGGCCGACCGCGTAATAGGCGGCCATGCCGGTAAATCCCAATATCAGCCACAGGCCGCAGACCGTGGCCCAGTAAAGGCTGCGGCGCAGCAGGGGAAAGGCGCGCTTTTTGGGAGGGGCAACGCGGGGGCGGCGTCCGGCCGGACGCCGTTGTCCGGGCCGGGAGGCGGCGCCTTTGGGCGCTCCGGCCGGCCTTTTGCGACCGGCGGATGGCGGGCGTTTCTTGTTCACTTTGCCTTTTTCCCCTTTTGAGCGCGCGGCGGCTCATGCGCCAGATTCAGCTTAAGGGGGCGGCGTTTAACGGGCGGTTAAGCCGCGACGGAGCAAGGGGCAGGATTTTGCCTTCCCGAAAAAGGCTCGAGGGCCATGACCCTAGCGCTCCTGCAGGGCCAGCCGCAGGCCTAGGATGATGAAAACGGCCCCCAGGCTGCGCTCCAGCCAGCGGGCGAAACGGCGATTGCGGCGCAGACCCAAGGCCAGTTTTTCCGCCGCCAGCACCAAAGGCGGCTCGATGAAA
>PKTQ01000048.1 GCA_002869085.1 Hyphomicrobiales bacterium
CGCCGCCCAATGGGTGATCAAGACCTCGAAACAGGCCCCGCTGATCAGCTTCGACATGCCCGGCAGCCTGACCGTCACCGGCAAGAAACGCCATGTGCACCAGATCATCGTCAATCTGGTGCAGAACAGCATCGATGTGATGGAAGGCATGGAGCAGCCGCGGCTCGAAGTGGCCTGCGGCGCCCGCGCCGGCGGGGTCTATGCCTCGGTGCGCGATTTCGGCCCCGGCCTGTCCGAGGAATATATGCTGCATATTTTCGAGCCCTTCTACACCACCAAGCCGGTGGGCAAGGGCACCGGGCTCGGGCTCTATGTGAGCTATGTGCTGTGCGAGGAAATGGGCGGCAAGCTCGAAGGGGTGAACCATCCGGAAGGCGGGGCGGTGTTCACCCTGACCCTGCCGGCGGAGGGCGAGCATGGCGCGTGATGGCGGGACAGGGCGGCGCAGCCTGGTTTGGCTGCAATCGGGCGGCTGCGGCGGCTGCAGCATTTCGCTGCTCAATGCCGAAATGCCGGATCTGATGACCGCGCTGGAGATCGCCGGCATCGAGCTTTTGTGGCACCCGTCGCTGAGCGAGGCGACGGGGGCTGAATTTCTCGATTTGTGCGCGCGCATCGTCTCGGGCGAACAGGCGCTCGATATTCTGTGCATCGAGGGGGCTGTGGTGCGCGGGCCTCATGGCACCGGGCGGTTTCATATCCTGTCCGGGACCGATCTGCCGATGATGGAACATATCCGGCGGCTGGCGGAACGGGCCGGCACGGTGGTGGCGGCCGGCTCCTGCGCGGCGTTTGGCGGCATCAGCGCCGGCGGCGGCAATCCCATCGAGGCGACCGGGCTTGCATTTGACGGCGAGGAGGCGGGCGGTTTTCTGGGCGAGGGCTTCCGATCACGCTCCGGCATGCCGGTGGTCAATATCGCCGGCTGTCCGGTGCATCCGGCCTGGGTGATCGAGACCCTGATGCAGATCAGCGCCGGCAGTCTGACGCCGCCGGAACTCGACAGCCTCGGCCGCCCGCGCAGCACCGCCGGCATGCTGGTGCATCACGGCTGCCCGCGCAACGAGTTCTACGAATTCAAGGCCAGCGCCGGCAAGCTGTCGGATATGGGCTGTTTGATGGAGAATCTGGGCTGCAAGGGCACCCAGGCCAGCGCCGATTGCAACACCCGCGCCTGGAATGGCGGCGGCTCATGCATCAGCGGCGGCTATCCCTGCATCGCCTGCACCGAGCCCGGCTTCGAAGAGCCGGGGCATCCTTTCGTGGAAACGCCGAAATTCGCCGGCATTCCGGTTGGCCTGCCAATCGACATGCCGAAAGCCTGGTTCGTGGCGCTGTCGTCTCTTTCGAAAGCGGCGACCCCGAACCGGCTGAAGCAGAATGCCCATTCGGACCATATCAAGCTGCTGCCGGCGCGCCGGAGCCGGGGGAGCAAGCCATGAGCCGGCGGGTGATCGGGCCGTTCAACCGGGTCGAGGGTGATCTGGAGGTGCGGATCGAGAGCCATGACGGCCGGGTCAGCCGGGCCGANGTGGTCTCGCCGCTCTATCGCGGTTTCGAGCAGATGCTGCATGGCAAGGATCCGCGCGATGCGCTTGTTTATGCGCCGCGCATTTGCGGCATATGCTCTATTTCGCAATCGCTGGCGGCGGCGCGGGCCCTGGCCGCCCTTCAGGGGCTGAGCCCGCCGCCCAATGGGCAATATGCGCAGGACCTGCTGCTGGCGGCGGAAAACATGGTCGACCATCTGACCCATTTCTATCTGTTTTTCATGCCGGATTTCGCTCGCGATTGCTATCGGGACGCGCCGTGGCATGAGGGGACGCTAAGCCGGTTCCGGGCGGTGAAGGGCGAGGCGGCGCGGGCGTTTCTACCGGCGCGGGCGGGCTTCCTGCACATTATGGGCCTGCTGGCCGGCAAATGGCCGCACAGCCTGGCGATCCAGCCGGGCGGGCTGACGAAGACGATCGGGGTGGCCGAGAAAATGCGCCTGATCACCATCCTGGCCCAGTTCCGGCGTTTTCTGGAAGAGACGGTTTTCGGCGATGCGCTGGAGGCGGTGGACGCCCTCACCAGCCGGGAGGCGCTTGAGGCCTGGGGCGCGCGGCAGGGGGCGGGGGGTGATTTTTCTCGCTTTCTGGAAATCTCAAATTCTATAAAACTCGACGAATTGGGCCGCTGGCAGCCG
>PKTQ01000110.1 GCA_002869085.1 Hyphomicrobiales bacterium
CGGGTCAAGCGCTATATCGCCAAATACACCATCAATCCGGCCATCGCCCATGGCATGTCGGCCCATATCGGCTCGGTCACCAAAGGCAAGCTGGCCGATCTGGTGCTGTGGTCCCCTGCCTTTTTCGGCGTCAAGCCCGATCTGGTGCTAAAGATGGGCACCATCGCCGCCGCCCAGATGGGCGATCCCAATGCCTCGATCCCCACCCCGCAGCCGGTGCACACCCGCCCCATGTTCGGGGCCTTCGGCAGATCCTTGACCGAAAGCTCCGTCACCTTCGTCTCCGAAGCGGGGCTTGCGGCGGGTCTCGGCGGCAGCCTCGGCCTCACCAGACCGCTGCTGGCGGTCTCCAACACCAGGGGCGGCATTTCCAAGGCCGACATGGCCCTGAACAGCGCCGTACCGGAGATCGAGGTCGACCCTGAGACCTATGAGGTCCGGGCCGATGGTGAGTTGCTGACCTGCGAGCCGGCCGAAGAGCTGGCCATGGCCCAGCGCTATTTCCTTTATTGAGACCGCCCATGCCCCAACCCATCCATATCGCCCGCGCCGTGCTGAGGGACCACACCGCCGCCCCGCTCGATCAGGTCGAGCTTGACTTTGAGGGCCGCTATCTGCGCCGCAAAGTGCTGCCCACCCGCAAGGGCCGCAACCTGCTGGTCGATCTGCCCCAGACCGAACTGCTCGCCCATGGCGACAGGCTGCAAATGACCGATGGCGCCTGTATCGAGGTGATCGCCGCCAGAGAGGCCCTGATCGAGATCCGCGCAAAAACCCCGCATCAGCTCTCCCGGCTCGCCTATCATCTCGGCAATCGCCACCTGCCGGTACAGATCGAGACCGAAAGGCTGCTGATCAAGCGCGACCATGTCATCGAGGACATGCTGATCAAGCTGGGCGCCGCCACCCGCCCGGTCAGCGAGATTTTCAACCCGGAGGGCGGCGCCTATGGCCATGGCCGCACCCACAGCCATGAGCACTCCCATGCGCATAGCCATGAGCACGGCCATTAGCACTCTCATGAGCACGGCGAAGAGCACCGGCACAGCCATGACTGACGGCGCCGCGCTCTATAAGCTGCTGGCCTGGCTGTCCCCCGGCTATCCCATCGGCGCCTATAGCTACAGCCATGGGTTCGAATATGCGGTTCATGCCGGGCATATCGCCGATGCCGATGACTGCGTGCGCTGGCTGCAAGACATCCTCGAGCGGGGCGCAGGCGTGGCTGACGCCATTCTGCTGGCCGGCGCCTGGCGCGCCGCCGATGCGGGCGACGCCGAGCAATTGGCCGGGATCGCCGAATATGCCGCCGCCTTTGCCGGCACCGGCGAGCTTGCGCTGGAATCCCACGCCCAGGGCGCGGCTTTTTTGAAAATCACATCCGAGGCCTGGAACACCCCGGCGCTTGATCTGCTGACCGGGTGCTGGGATGGCCCCTACGCCTATCCCATTGTGGTCGCCTGCGCCGCCGCCGGGCACCGCATCGGACTGGAAGACGCCGCCGCCGGCTATCTTCACGCCCTTGCCGCCAATCTCATTTCCGCGGCGCTGCGCCTGGTGCCGCTCGGCCAGACCGACGGCCAGAAGATCACCGCCGCGCTTGAGCCCGTCTGCCTGGCAACCGCCCGGGAGGCCATCGCCGCGCCGCTCACCCGCATTTCCAATGCCTGCCTGATCGGCGAGATCAGCTCCATGAAACACGAAACCCAGCATACGAGGCTGTTCAGATCATGACCAACACAACAAACGGCCCCCTGCGGGTCGGCATTGGCGGCCCGGTTGGCTCCGGCAAGACCGCCCTCACCGATGCCCTGTGCAAGGCGATGCGAGAGACCTGGTCCATCGCCGCCATCACCAATGACATCTACACCAGAGAGGATGCCGAATTCCTCACCCGCTCCGGAGCGCTCATCCCGGAGCGCATTGTCGGGGTCGAAACCGGCGGCTGCCCCCACACCGCCATCCGGGAGGACGCCTCGATCAACCTGGCGGCGGTGGCGGATATGCGCGCCGCCTTTCCCGATCTCGATATCATTTTCATCGAATCGGGCGGCGACAATCTGGCCGCCACCTTTTCGCCCGAGCTTGCCGACATCACCATCTATGTGATCGATGTCTCCGCCGGCGATAAAATCCCGCGCAAGGGCGGCCCCGGCATCACCCGCTCGGACCTGCTGGTGATCAACAAGACCGATCTTGCCCCCCTGGTGGGGGCCGATCTGGCGGTGATGGACCGGGATTCGCGCCTGATGCGCGGCGCGCGCCCGTTTCTGTTCACCAATGTCAAAGACCATCAGGGCGTGGACGAGGTGATCCACTTCATCGAAAGCGCCGGCGGTCTCGGCGCCCAATAAGGCGCAAGTGACACTTATCAAGGCGCGGATGAGAGAATATGCTGTTCTCCTGATCGAATCTGGAGGATGGCTTTCATGCAAACAAGATTCCGCCTCATGTTGCTGCTCGCTCTGGCCGCGGCCCTGGTGCCGCCCCTCGCCGCCCCCGCCCGCGCCGGCGAAGCGCTGCTGGCTGTGGCCGCCAATTTCGCGGAAGTGACGGACATACTGGGCAAGGCCTTCACGGCGCGCACAGGCCACAAGCTGACCGTCACCGTCGGCTCGACCGGCAAGCTCTATGCCCAGATCCTGAATGGCGCCCCGTTCGACATCTTTCTGGCCGCCGACCGCCGCCGCCCCGAACTGCTGGAGCGCGGCGGCCTCGCCCTTGCCGGCAGCCGCTTCACCTATGCCACCGGGCAACTCAGCCTGTGGAGCGCCGATCCAGGCATCATCGGTGCGGACGGGCCTGCGGTTCTGAAACAGGGCGGGTTTCGCGCTCTGGCCATCGCCAACCCCGCCCTTGCCCCCTATGGCCGCGCCTCCCGCGAAACCCTGACGGCGCTGAAACTGTGGCAGGCCCTGAAATCCCGCATTGTCATGGGCCAGAATGCCGGCCAGACCTTCGCGCTGATCTCCAGCGGCAATGCCGAGCTTGGCTTCATCCCCCGCTCTGCCCGGCTCAGCCCGCGCAATCCGGCCCCGGGCAGCTATTGGGACATCCCCGCCGAGCTTCACTCACCGATCCGCCAGGACGCTCTGGTGCTGGCCCGCGCCGCCAAAAACCCGGCCGCAACGGCGTTTATGCGGTTCCTGAAAAGCCCCGAGGCGGTTACAGTGATCCGGCAATTCGGCTATGGAGTGGATTAGGACATGGCGTTTCCGGATATCGGCCCGCTCTGGCTATCGCTGGCCCTGGCCGCGGTGACCATGTCCATCCTGCTCATTGTGGCCACGCCGCTGGCCTGGTGGCTGGCTTTCACCCGCACCCGCGCCAAACCGGTGATCGAAACCCTGACCGCCCTGCCGCTTGTGCTGCCGCCGACGGTGCTCGGCTTTTACCTGCTGATCCTGCTCAGCCCCGCATCACCACTGGGGGCCTTCTGGGTCCGTGTGACCGGCAGCTCGCTGACCTTCTCCTTCACCGGCCTGGTGATCGCCTCCATGTTCTATTCGCTGCCCTTCACCGTGCAGCCGCTGCAATCAGCTTTCGAAAGCATCGGCCGCGCGCCGCTCGAGGCCGCCGCCAGCCTCAGGGCCTCGCCCTGGGATGCGTTTTTCACCATCGCCTCGCCCATGGCCCTGCGCGGTTATCTGACCGCCGCCGTGCTGACCTTCGCCCATACCATCGGCGAGTTCGGGGTGGTGCTGATGGTCGGCGGCAATATTCCCGGCCGCACAAGGGTGATCTCGATCGCCATTTACGAACATGTCGAAACCATCAATTACACTGATGCCCATATTCTGTCGGCCATCCTGCTGCTGTTCTCGTTCCTGGTGCTGCTGTTCGTGTTCGTGATGAACCGGCGCTACCCGGTCAGGATCGGATAGCGCCATGGCCTCGCTTGACATCAAGGTAAGGGCCGGCTTCGGGGATTTTACCCTCGACATCGCCCATATGTTTGAGCTTCAGGGCATCACCGTGCTGTTCGGCCCCAGCGGCTGCGGCAAGACCACCCTGCTCCGCATCATCGCCGGCTTTGAAACCGGCGCCGCCGGAGAGATCCGTTTCGGCGAGGAGGTCTGGCTGGAAAGCGGCGCCAAAAAATGCCTGCCGCCGCACCGGCGCGGCGCCGGCTTTGTGTTTCAGGACACAAGGCTGTTCCCCCATCTCAGCGCTCAAGGCAATCTTGCCTATGCCGACCGGCGCTCGCGCGGTTGGGGCGCCAGAATCGGCTTTGACGATGTGGTCGATATATTCGATCTTTCGCCCCTGCTGGACCGCAGTCCGGCCTCGCTCTCCGGCGGCGAGAAACAACGGGTCGCCATGGCCCGCGCCCTGCTGACCCGGCCCCGGCTATTGCTGATGGACGAGCCTTTGTCCGGGCTCGATTTTCGCCGCAAGGCCGGCATCCTGCCCTATATCGAGCAATTGCCGGCCGCTTTCGGCGTGCCGGTGATCTATGTCACCCATGCCATTGACGAGGTCACCCGCCTGGCGGACCGGATGATGGTGCTGAAAGACGGCCGCAAGATCGCCGATGGCGATATCACCGAAGTGCTGGAGCGCCAGGACATTCAGGCGGTGATCGGGCGTTTCGAGGCCGGCGTGGTGCTGAACGCCGCCGTGCACAGCCATGACGAGCGCTTCCGGCTGACCCGGTTCGACTGCAACGGCGCCCGCATCACCATGCCCCATTCCGGGCTGCCGATCGGCGCGCCGGTGCGGCTGCGGGTTCGGGCGCGGGATGTGGCCATTGCGCTCAGCCGGCCGGAAGGCACCAGCATCCGCAATATCCTGCCGGGAACCATTGCCGAAATCCATGAGGAACCGGACACCGCTTTTGCCGAAACTCTGATCGATATCGGCGGCGCGCGCCTGCGCGCCCGCATCACCCGCAAATCCCTCGCCGATCTGGAACTGGAGGTCGGCAAGCCGGTCTATGCCCTGCTCAAGACCGTGTCATTCGACCGGCGCGCCCTGCCGCGCTAGCTCCGGCACCGCAACAGGTTTGGGCGCGGGCGGCAGATGCGCCCAATTGGGGCGCACGAACAGGAACATCCCCTTATCGAGCCGTTTCAGCACCGCATGCAGCACCAGCGGCGCCGCCACCCCCATCGCGGTGACGATCACGGTGATCAGGCCGACATCGGTGATGAAACCGGTCTTAATGAGGAACACCCGGCTCGCCGCCATGGGGAGGAAAAACGCCAGATAGACCACGATCGAATTCTGCCCGGCATGGCGCAGCAGCGACAGCCAGCCGATGCCGGTGATCAGCGCCGCCAGGGTCACCACCGCCACCGCCCCCGCAAAGCCAAGCCCCAGGCTGATGAAGGGCAGGTCGGACCAGCCGGCATAAACCAGCCCGCCATTCACCACAGCCCAGGCGATGAGCCCGGCGAGCCCGGCCAGTTTGTGTGCGCGCACCCAGGCCGCGAGGGCGAAGATATGTGTCGCCAGCCAATAACCGGCGAAGAAATAGACCAGGCGGCCACAAAACTCGTCGATCAACACCCAGCCGGTGGCCACATCCAGAATTTCCAGCTCCGCCCCGAGCAGGAACACGAGAATCGGTGAGACATTGCGCATCATCTTGGTGAAGATAAAGAAGATCGGCAGCAGATAGATGAACCACATCGAACCGAAAGGCTGGATCAGGCTGAACAGGAACATCTCCGACATCCCCGCCGCGCCATAGCCGAACCACAACCCCTTGACCAGGGTCTGGATCGCCAGCCATAGCAGATAGAAGTAGGCGAAATGCACCAGTTTCTTGTCAAGATAGCTGCGCCAGTCGCGGTCGATCACCCGCGCCAGGAACAGGCCGGAGATCAGGAAGAAGTCGGGCATACGGAACGGCCGGGCAAACGCCGCGAGGACATGGGTCCAGCCCTGCTCGCCCATCGCGGCCTCGACGCCATAGGTCGAATGCATCATCACCACCAGGACGATGCAAAAGCCCTTGGCATAATCCACCCACTCAACACGCTGCGGTATTTGCGACATCCAGTCAGACCTCTCGATATATTCGCATATAGTTATACAACACCGGTCGATAAAATTTTAAATAAAATGACGGCAACAAACCTGTTATGTGAATTAACTTTAATGAAAGATTTCGAAACGCGCGCGTAAACCTTAACAATTAACAATAAGCGCCGAGAAATTAACTATAACCACACCCCCCGCCCATCGGTCCGGCCCCTTAACCAATCCATCATCCGATTTGGCTATGTTTGCACCCCAAACCATTTCGCTCGTTCTCGGGATTTGAGGACGGCCCCGCAACCCAGGTTTCACCCGGCACCATGCCCCCGATTGCAAGCACAGATTTCTCCGCCTCAGCCGCCCGCCCGCCGGCGCTGGCCTATGGCCGCCGGCTGATCCGGGAACTGAGGGCCTCCTGGCGCGCCCATCGCCTGGGCTATCTGGCCTCGCTCACCCTGCTCGGCGCCGCCACACTGACCTCGCTGGTGATCGGGCAGGAGTTCGGGGTCTATCTGTTTTTCTCCACCTCTCTGGCGGCGGTGGTAATCGCCCTGCTCGGCGCTGTGTGCCTGCTCAAGCTCATGCGCATGATCATCTTCGAGCGTCCCGACCGCCCCATCAAAGCTTTTGCCGAATGGCTGCGCCGCGACGTGCTGGCGCCGGAGCGGCTGGTAGCTGGGCTTCATGCCATGCTGATCGTCAATTTCATGGGCATGGGCTACGGCCTTCTCAAATCGGCGATCCCGCTCATCCTCCCGTTCAGTTGGGATATGAATCTCGCCGAGCTGGACAAGGCACTGCATTTCGGCCTCCATCCCTGGCAGATCCTGCAGCCGCTGCTGGGCACGCCCCTCGTCACTTTCGCCTTCAACGTGATCTACAATGCCTGGTTCTTCATTCTGGCCGGGTTCTTCGTCTGGATCGGCTTCATGCGCGGCAACCCCGCCTTCCGGATGCAATATCTGCTCGCCTCGATCCTGTGCTGGGGCATTGGCGGCAATGCGCTGGCGATCCTGCTATCCTCGGCCGGCCCGTGCTATTTCGAGCCGCTCGGCCTGCAGCCCAACCCCTATGCCCCGCTGATGGACTATCTGCATGAGGTCAACCAGAGCTACAGCATCTGGGCGCTCGCCACCCAGGACATGCTGTGGAAGGGCTATCTCGGCGAGAATATGGGCGTCAATATGATCTCGGCCATGCCGAGCATGCATATCGCCACCTCGACCCTGTTTGCCCTGGTGGCTTATCGGGCCAGCCAGCGCCTTGGCCTGGTGATGAGCCTCTATGCGCTGCTGATCTTTCTGGGCTCGGTCCATCTCGGCTGGCATTTCGCGATCGACGGCTATTTCGGCGCCTTGATCGGCTGGGCGAGCTGGCATGTTGCGGGCAGAATGATCGCCTGGGACCGGGCGCGCATTGATAACGACGGCGCCAAAAAACGCGCCATCAAAACCGCCTGAGCCGCCTGAGCGCTGCAGCCCCCATCGTGATATCTGCTTGCCATCTGTTCCGGCGGCGTACATCCTTGCCCTCGTCGATCAGAGGCGCGGGGGCAGACAAGGAGACACCGGATCATGGATGAGTTCAAGGGAGGCTGCCTGTGCGGCCAGCTGCGCATAACAGCTAAGGGATCCCCCTACCGGGTCGGGATGTGCCATTGCCTCGACTGCCGCAAGCATCATGGGGCGCTGTTTCACGCCTCGGCGATATTTCCCAGCGATGCGGTCACCATCACCGGCGAAAGCCGCGCCTATAAGGGCCGCCATTTCTGCCCGGACTGCGGCTCGACAGTGTTTGGCCGCAGCGAGGATGAAGTCGAGATCAATCTGGGCATCCTCGATGCGCCAGATCAATTGATGCCCACCTATGAAAGCTGGACCATCCGCCGCGAGGCCTGGCTGCCGCCCTTCCCTTTGAAGCACCATTACAGCCGCGACCGCGAGTCACCGGGCCGTTATGAGGATTAGCGGTCCGGCTTATCCCGCACCGGCCATAACACGTCCGCAAATAGCCGGCTTTGGGATGCCGCGCCCGGCCGGGAAATGCCTTCTCCGGCGACCAGGCTGATCAGGGTTTCTGGCGACAGCATGCGGATAATGGTCATCTTGGCCTCCGTGATCCATTGGGTTGTGCGCATCAGGGGAAA
>PKTQ01000343.1 GCA_002869085.1 Hyphomicrobiales bacterium
CCCTATATCACCATTGACTATACCGCTCCCCAACCGCCGGTGATCACTTCAAATGGCGGCGGCGACAGTGCTTCGGTGGGCGTGGCTGAGAACCAGACAGGTGTCACCACGGTGACGAGCACGGACCCGGATGGTGGCACGCCGGTTTACTCCATTTCCGGCGGCGCGGATGCGGGTAAGTTCTCGATCGACAGCGCCACCGGCGTGCTGAGTTTCATCACGGCACCCGATTTCGAGACGCCGACCGATACAGGCGGCGACAATGTCTATGACGTGCAGGTTCAGGTCTCGGACGGCAATGGCGGCACGGATGTGCAGGACATCGCGGTAACCGTCACCAATGTCAATGAGCCGCCGGTGATCACCAGTGACGGCGGCGGCGCCAGCGCATCGGTGAACGCGGCGGAGAACCAGACGGGCGTCACGACGGTGACAAGCACGGATGTGGATGGCGGCACGCCTGTCTATTCCATTTCCGGCGGGGCCGATGCGGCTAAGTTCACCATCGACAGCGTTTCGGGCGTGCTCAGTTTCATTGCGGCGCCCGACTATGAGACGCCGGCGGATGTGGGCGGCGACAATGTCTATGACGTGCAGGTCGAGGTCTCCGACGGCAATGGCGGCAGTGATGTGCAGGATATCGCGGTGACGGTCACCGATGCCAATGATGCGCCGGTTGGCGTGCCCACCATCTCCGGTACCGCGACCGAGAATCAGACATTGACCGCCGATCCTTCCGGCATATCGGATCAGGATGGGCTGGGTTCCTTTGCCTATCAATGGCTGCGTGACGGTGTTCCGGTCGCCGGGGCAACTTCGATCAGCTATGTCCTGGGGGATGCGGATGTGGGCGCTCAGATGAGTGTCCAGGTGAGCTACACCGATGGGGGCGGCGCCAATGAATCCGTCACCTCCGCCCAGACCGCGGCGGTAGCCAATGTCAATGACGCGCCGGCGATCGTGATCGACGGCTCCGTGCTGTATTACTCCGGCACGCCCAGCACGGTTGCGGTCGATCCGGGACTGACCATCACCGATGTGGACAGCCCGAATCTGAGCTCGGCGACCGTGTCTTTCGGGAACGGATTCCTGGCCGATCAGGACCGGTTGCTGTTTACCGACCAGCTCGGCATTACCGGTTCCTATAATCAATCCACGGGGGTGCTGACCCTGACCGGAACCGCCAGTCTGGCCGACTATCAGACGGCGTTGCGATCGGTTGCCTATGAGGACATCAAGGCCACGCCCACCTCGGGTCGTCTGGATGTCAATTTCACCGTCAATGACGGGGTCACCGACAGCGCGGTGGATACACGGACCCTGCAAATCGATTCCAGCCCCACGCCGCGTATCAATAATGATGCGGGCACGGTGGATGAGGGCAATTCGGTGGTGATAGATTTGCTGGCCAATGATTCCGATCCCGAGGGGATCCTGGATCCGACATCCATCGTGATCGTGTCCCCGCCCAGCAACGGCTCCGTGGTGGTGAACGGGGACGGAACCGTCACCTATACCCATGACGGTTCGGAAACCGTGTCGGATTCATTTACCTATACCGTCGAAGACAGCTCGAACAATGTGTCCAATGAAGCCCTGGTGTCCATGACCGTCAATCCGGTCAATGATGCGCCGGCGATCACCAGTGACGGCGGCGGGGCCTCCGCCGGTGCGAGCATGTCCGAGAACCAGACATTGGTGACCACCGTCACCAGCACGGATGTGGACGGCGGTACGCCCAGCTATACGATTTCCGGCGGGGCGGATGCGGCCAAGTTCACCATCGACAGCGCCACCGGCGTGCTCTCCTTCATTACCGCGCCCGATTTTGAGGTGCCGGCGGATGCGGGCGGCGACAATGTCTATGACGTGCAGGTGCAGGTGAGCGACGGCCATGGCGGCACGGATGTGCAGGACATTGCGGTGACGGTGACCGATGTCAATGATGCGCCGGTGATCACCTCTAATGGCGGCGGCGCTTCGGCTGGCGTGAGTGCGGCGGAGAACCAGACGGCAGTCACCACGGTGACGAGCACGGATGATGATGGCGATACGCCGGTTTATTCCATTTCCGGCGGGGCGGATGCGGGCAAGTTTGCGATCGACAGCGCATCGGGCGTGCTCACCTTCATCACCGCGCCCGATTTCGAGACGCCGACGGATGCGGGCGGCGATAATGTCTATGATGTGCAGGTTCAGGTTTCGGACGGCAATGGCGGCACGGATGTGCAGGACATCGCGGTGACGCTCACCAATGTGAACGAGCCGCCGGTGATCACGTCGAATGGCGGCGGGGCCAGCGCATCGGTGAGCGCGGCGGAGAACCAGACGGCGGTCACTACCGTCACCAGCACGGATGTGGATGGCGGCACGCCTGTCTATTCGATTTCCGGCGGGGCCGATGCGGGTAAATTCACCATCGACAGCGTTTCGGGCGTGCTCACTTTCATTGCGGCGCCCGATTTCGAGACGCCGACGGATGCGGGCGGCGACAATGTCTATGACGTGCAGGTTCAGGTCGCCGACGGCAATGGCGGCAGCGTTACCCAGGATATCGCGGCAACCGTCACCAATGTGAACGAGCCGCCGGTGATCACGTCGAATGGCGGCGGGGCCAGCGCATCGGTGAGCGCGGCTGAGAACCAGACGGCGGTCACCACGGTCGCCAGCACCGATGTGGATGGCGGCACGCCCACATATTCCATCTCCGGCGGCGCCGATGCGGCTAAGTTCACCATCGATAGCGCCACCGGCGTGCTGAGCTTCATCACCGCGCCCGATTATGAGGCGCCTGGCGATGTGGGCGGCGACAATGTCTATGATGTGCAGGTTCAGGTGAGCGACGGCAATGGCGGCAGTGATGTGCAGGATATCGCAGTCACCGTCACCAATGTGAACGAGCCGCCGGTGATCACGTCGAATGGCGGCGGAGCTTCGGCCAGCGTCAGCGCGGCGGAGAACCAGACGGGCGTCACCACGGTGACAAGTACGGATGTGGACGGCGGCACGCCCACATATTCGATTTCCGGCGGCGCCGATGCGGCCAAGTTCACCATCGACAGCGTTTCGGGCGTGCTCACTTTCATTGCGGCGCCCGATTATGAGACGCCGACGGATGTGGGCGGCGATAATGTTTATGACGTTCAGGTTCAGGTCTCGGATGGCAATGGCGGCAGCGTCACCCAGGATATCGCGGTCAGCGTCACCAATGTGAACGAGCCGCCGGTGATCACCAGTGACGGCGGCGGCGCATCCGCCAATCTGATCCTTGATGAGAACCTGGTTGCGGTCACGACCGTCACCAGCACGGATGTGGACGGCGATACGCCCATTTATTCGATCTCCGGCGGCGCCGATGCGGGTAAGTTCACCATCGACAGTGCCACCGGCGCGCTGAGATTCATCTCTGCGCCCGATTATGAGGCGCCGGCGGATGTTGGCGGCGACAATGTCTATGAGGTGCAGGTTCAGGTCTCGGACGGCAATGGCGGCAGTGATGTGCAGGACATCGCGGTGACCATAGAAGATGTGTTCGACGATCCGGTCAATCCGGGGAATCCGGATACACCGCCGCCGCCGCCGCCGCCGGATGAGATTGAGATCGACCTGCCCGTGGATATCCCCACATCCAATAACTCAGGGACCGATCCCATATCGGTGAAACTGGATGGCGAAAACCGGAACCCTCTGTTGCGGCCGGCCCCGGCAGCGCCGGACAACGCGCCCAGCACTTTGCAGCCGGAGCAACCGGCAGCACCGGGAGACAATGAACTTGAGATCGACAATAATGAGAAATTGTCCTTGAAGATCAGGCCGGTGGAGATACCCGACATCCGGCCTGAGCCGGTTCAGCATCCGAAGATCGACAATGCGATCTTCTGGAATTCCGTGGACAAGACCCTGTCCGAAATCACTGAACAGGACAAGGTGCTGGGCATGAGCGCGACCGAATTATCGGTCGGTCTCGGCACTGCATTCACCACCGGATTCGTATCATGGTTGCTGAGGGGCGGCACATTGCTGAGCACGCTCCTGACCACCATGCCGGCCTGGCGCGGTTTCGATCCCCTGACCATGATCGTCACCAGCAAGAAACGGCAAGATGAACGTTTGTCCAAGGCGGAAAAAATGTTCTCGAAAGCCAATCAACCCCGCAAGAAACGCGAAGTGAAACCATGAACGTGCGCGCCGTAACCCCCACTTTCAAGATCAGCGTCGGCCTGGTGATGCTGTCGATCAGCATCTTCCTGTTTGCAGCCTTTCTGGGGCTGGTGCCGGATGAGCGCAAGATGGCGCTGAAGGCGCGGGCGGTGATTGCCGAAGCTATTGCGGTTCAGTTGTCCGAGTTCGCCGGGCGCAATGATCCCACCGGTCTCGACAAGGTGATCGGCACTCTGGCCAAAAGGAACCGGGAAATTTTGTCCGTGGCGCTTCGCCGCGCCAATGGCAAGCTGCTCGCATCCTCCGAGAATCATGACGCCTATTGGAAGAATAGCAACCGAAAACGCTCGACCCCGACCCATGTCCAGGTGCAGTTGAATAATGGCGGCAGCAATTGGGGCAGGGTCGAGATCGCGTTCAAGGCCCTGAAGGAAAGCAGCTCCATTGGCGGGCTTCCGGTCAACATGCTGATCCTGATCCTGTTCCTGGCCGCATTCAGCCTGGCCGGTTATTTCCTGATTCTGAAACGGGCCCTGAGGGAACTCGATCCCGCCAATGTGATTCCCGAACGGGTGCAGTCGGCCTTCAATACGCTGTCCGAGGGCGTCATCATCATGGACCCCTACGGGCTGGTGCTGCTGATGAATAATTCCTTCGTCCAGATTTACGATCCGGACGCGGGCAATATTGTCTGCAAGCGGATCGACGATCTGCACTGGCTGCGGTGGAGCGATGATGTCAATAACCATGAGCTGCCCTGGCAATTGGCGATACGCAAGCGCAAATCCGTGGTCGGGTTTTCGATCGGGCTGCGCATAGCTTCAGGGGAAGTCAGAAGCCTGGTGGTGAATGCCACCTGCATCAAGGACGGCAAGGACAATGTCTCCGGGGTGATCGCCACATTTGATGATATTACCGAGATCGAACAGAAGAATGACGATCTCAACAGGGTGGTCAAGAAGCTGAGATCGTCCAAGAAGGAAATCAGCCGTCAAAACCGCGAACTGCAATATCTGGCCAATCATGACCCCTTGAGCGGCTGCCTGAACCGGCGCGCCTTCTTCGAGCAGTTTCCGTTGAAAATGCAATATGCCCATCGCAATGGGCTGCCCTTCGCCTGCATGATGGTCGATCTGGATTTCTTCAAGAAGATCAATGACAATTTCGGCCATTCCGTCGGCGATGAGGTCATTGCGACCATTGCGGAAATCCTGAAGTCGAATGGCGGCCGCTACGGGCTGGTCTGCCGTTATGGCGGCGAGGAGTTCTGCCTGGCCCTGATGGGCACGTCACCGGACGAGGCTCTGGCGGTGGCCGAACGGATCCGCAAACAGGTGATTGCCAAATCGGACATATGGCCGCAAATGAAGAAACCGGTCACGACCAGTATCGGCCTCGCCAATCTGGGCGAAAAGAATTACCAGGCCATCGATTTCGTCAATATGGCCGACCAGGCGCTTTATGCGGCCAAGGAAGGCGGGCGCAACAGGGTGGTGATCTGGGAGGAGATGCAGGCCAGAGCCAGCACCGCAGTGCGCGAGCCGGAATCGGAGCCCGCCGAAACCGTGGCTTTAGCCGGGAATCAGGACGCGCCCGCCGATCCGCGCCGGGCCTTTATCGACAAATTGACCGAGCTGATTGCCGGTTCGCAACAACATGGCCGGAAATTGGCGGTGCTGCAGATTTCCATCGATTCCCACGAGCAATATGCGGATCTCTACGGCGATGCGGCCGGTATGGACTTTATCCGCGGCGTCAGCAGCCGGTTGTCGGGGGTTCTGCGCCAGAGCGACACCTTGTCCCTGCTCAGCGACGATCAGGCGCTGGCCACCTCCTCGATCATCGATACCAATAAATTCGCCATCGCCATATCCGATCTTGAGGATATCGAGAACGTGCCGGGGATCATTAATCGCCTGACAGGCAGCCTGGTCAGCCCGATCCCGGTGGGGGGACATCTGGTTTATGTGTCTTCGTCGATCGGGGTCAGTGTTTGTCCCGATGACGGCGTCGATGCCGAATCCCTGTTGCGCAATGCCAATCTGGCGGAAAAAGACGCAAAGAAGAAAGTGCGCACCAATAGCTATAAATTCTACTCGCAAGAGATCGATCTGGAATATCAGAAACAGTTCCGGCTGGAACATGCCATTCGCAAGGCGATGGAGCAGAACGGGTTCACCATTCATTATCAGCCGATCATCGATGCCCAAAGCGGACAGGTCACCGCCGCCGAGGCCCTGCTGCGCGGCACGACGACTGAGCTGCGCGGTGTTCCGATCCAGGATGTGATCTGCACCGCCGAGCGGGCCGGGCTGATGCCCTATATCGGCAATTGGATCAAGCGCTCGGTGATCCGGCAGGTGGAGGACTGGCTGGACCAGGGCGTGGTGCTGCCGAGGATTTCGATCAATCTTTCCTCAACTCAGCTGGCCGACTCGGCCGAATTCGAGGAACTGGTGGAGATCGTCAGTGAAATGCGCCTGAAGCCGCATATGCTGCAGTTCGAGATCACCGAGACCTCGGAACTCGACAATGTTGAGAGTGCTCTGAAATCCCTGCATAAATTGCAGAAACTGGGCATTCAATTCGCCCTGGACGATTTCGGCACCGGCTATTCGTCATTTTCGCATCTCAAATTGTTCCAGCCGGACACAATCAAGATCGATCGCAGTTTCATCAAAGAGATCACCGACAGCGGTCAGGATGCGCCGACGGTTTCGGCGATTATCGCGATGTCGAAGGCCATGAAACTGAATGTGGTGGCGGAGGGTGTGGAGACCGCCACGCAGTTGAGCGCCCTGCAGAAGATGGGCTGCGACGAGATCCAGGGCTTTTTCATCGCGCAGCCGATGAGCGGGAAAGCCATGTTCGAATGGCTGCAGATGTTCAGCCGCAATGACGGGCTGATCTTTCCCAGGCATCCGGCTCCGGCACAATTCGCGTCCACGGCCGAACGGGCCGATCTGCGCCGGGCCTCGTGAACGGTCAGCCGGGCATCGTCTTTTTGGGCCTGGCCCGCGATTGCGCGCCTTATCTGCCGCGGCTGCTGGGCTGGATTGAGGATTTCGCGGCCGGGCTCGAGGACTGGGCCTATGTATTTCTCGAGAACGATTCCCATGACGATACGGCGGCGCTGCTGCGCGCTTTCGATGAGAAACACCGCCGGGGTATTGTCGAAACCCTGCCTGCGCTGGAACAGAAGCTCAAACTGCGCACCGAGCGCCTGGCCTGGCTGCGCAACCGCGCGCTCGATCATGTCTGGAACGATCCGCGACTTAGCGCACTGCCATTCGCCCTCATTTTGGACATGGACGAGATGATCGGGGTGTTCCCCAACCACAGGCTTCAGCAGCATATCGCCGACTGGCCCGCATCTCATGCCGCGCTGTTCGCCAATCGGACCAGGTGCTATTATGATGTCTGGGCGCTGCGTCATGCGGAGCGCTCGCCGGATGATTGCTGGGCGCGGGTGCGGCAGCGGCCGCGCTGGATGCCGGAATTCGTGGCCGTGTATCTGTTCGTCAGGATGCGGCAGAAGCCCTGGCCGCCGGGGGCACGCTTCATCGAGGTCGAAAGCGCCTTCGGAGGCCTGGGGCTTTACCGGCTGGCCCTGATCGAAGGCTGCCGCTATCAGGGCCTTGACGGTGAGGGCCGGGAGGTGTGCGAACATGTGGCCTTTCACCGGCAAATCCGGGCGAAAGGGCTCAAGCTTGCCATCGACACGGCGATGTTTACCGATAGTTGATGCAAACCGCCTGGTCCGGGGGTGCGGCGCGGGGTTTGGGCGCGGCTGGGTTTGCGGCGCGGTGAGTGAGGAGACAGGCGATGAGCCGGATGGCGCGTCTCGGATACCGCTATTTCCCCGGGCATCATGATGAACGCCAATGCGATTTCGTGTCCAGCCGGGGGCTGCTGAAGAGCTGCCGGCATTTCCG
>PKTQ01000067.1 GCA_002869085.1 Hyphomicrobiales bacterium
GACTGGGCCGAGGCGATCCGGCTCTATCCGGCGGCGAGCCCATCCTATTTCAATATGGGGGTTGTCTATCTGAGCGAGACCCCGGTGCAGCTTGAAAAGGCATTGGAGCGCTTCAGCGCCTTCATCAAATTACGGCCCCAGGACGGCAAGGGCTGGTATGCCCGCGCCCTCACCCACGCCAAAGCCGGCCATGAGACGCTGGCGGTGCAGGATTTCAGAAAAGCACATCAATGCGGCAGCCGCGCCGCCATGCTGGAGCTGAAAAAGCGTGGCCTGAATCCGGGACCGTCCCTGAAGGGCTGCGATTGACCGATCGAAAGCCGGGCGCTTTCCTCTCAAGCCTGTTCATCACTCAGGCGATGATGCACCCCGATCAAGATACTGATTTATTAGTGTTTTTTTGATTACCGTCAGCCCCGGATTCCGGTTTGGCGACTGCGGCCATTTGACATAGTTGTGTGGCTCTTGAAGCTGCACCTCATAAACATATATACGAAATATATCTTTTAAGAGATGCACTGTTCCCGCATTTCTTCAAGACAGAAACTTCAACATGTCACGGAACGATTCCGTGTTCCACTTCCCCCCTCTAAGCCAGGGCGCCGCAGGTTTTGCGGTCTTGACCATGAAACAAACGGCGCAAAGGAGATTTCAATGACGGACCAACAGGAAGCCATGCCTTCATTCCCACGCCTCAATGAGCGCGCACCTGAATTCAAGGCGCCGACCACCCACGGCGAAAAGACCCTTGACGATTACAAGGGAAAATGGCTGGTGCTGTTCTCGCACCCGGCCGATTTCACCCCGGTCTGCACCACAGAATTCATCGCCTTTGCCAAGGCTGTTGATGAGTTCAAATCGATCAATACCGAATTGCTCGGTCTGTCTATCGACAGCGTGTTCTCGCATATCGCCTGGGAGACCAATATCCGGGAGAAATTCGGGGTTGAAATTTCATTCCCGATCATTGCCGATCTTTCCATGCAGGTGGCCAAGGCCTATGGCATGATTCAACCCGGTGCATCGGACACTTCCGCGGTCCGGGCCACATTCATTATCGACCCGGAAGGCATTTTGCGGGCGATGGTTTATTATCCAATGAGCAATGGCCGTTCCATTCCCGAATTCGTGCGCCTGGTGAAAGCCATGCAAACATCCGATGCCAATGGAGTGGCAACGCCCGAGGGCTGGCAGCCCGGCGACAAGGTGATCGTTCCCCCGCCGGCAACCGCCCAGGCTGCCGCCAAGCGCCAGGATGAGGGGTACGAATGCACTGACTGGTATTTCTGCAAAAAGACCCTGTGATCGCCGATTCACCGGTGTTCTGCAAAATGGGGATGCGGTTTCGGCCGCATTCCCTTTTTTATGTATCCTGAGCTGTTGCAGCCTGACTGCAACATTTTGCATCATCGGGGCTTTAGTCCGGCATCAGGATTGCCTATAAGGTGCGGCGATGCGGGTGCTGGATTCTGTCATATCCGTATCATTCAGCCAGCCCGGCAAGAGGATATCGCCATGAGCCAACCGCGCATTTTCTTCACCTCGGATACGCATTTCGGCGATCCCAACATTATCCGGATCCGCAAGCGGCCCTTCGCCTCCACCGATGAGATGGATGCGGCGATGATTGCCCAATGGAATGCGGCGGTCGCACCCGGCGACCGGGTCTATCATCTCGGCGATTTTGCCCATCGGGCCTGTTTTCACGGCGGCGATTATCTGGAACAGCTCAATGGCGAGATCCACCTGATCATCGGCAATCACGACGATATCCTGATGGAAACCGCCGGGCATTTGTTCGCCTCCACCCAATTGCTGAGCGAGCTTGACTGGCAGGGACGGCGCTTCGTGCTGTGCCATTATCCGATGCGCGACTGGCCCAATGCGGTGCGCGGCGCCTATCACCTTTACGGCCATGTGCATAGCGCGCTCGACAAGACGCCGATCGGCCGCAGCCTTGATGTCTGCATCGAATCCCATGGTTATGCGCCGGTGCGGATCGAAACCATTGCCGCCATTCTCGACCAGCGCCCGCAGCATCGGCGCGGCCTGCCGCAAATGCTGGAGTTGAGCGAAGAGGAACTGGCGCGGGAGCGCCGCGACGCGCTGGCTGGGCTGGCGGCGGAATAGCGCTTTTCAACAGATCAGCGATTTAATATGGCCGCTACCGGGCGGTGATCGGAGCCGGTGGCGGGCAGCGCCCTGAACGCCCCTCTGGTGAACGGTTTTCCGGCACAGATCTGGTCGATGGGAAACTGCGCCAGCCCTATGGGCTGCATCGGCCAGGTCGGGCTGAACCGATTAAAGCAGCGAAGACCGGATTTTTGCTGAAACTCCCGGATCAGGAACGACCACGGCACCGCGTTGAAATCCCCGGCGGCAATTACCGGAAGACGCGCCTCCCCGGCCGCGAGACGCGCCACATGGCCCAGATGCGCCCGCTGGCCATGGGGATCGGTGGGGCGGGTGACATGAGTACCGAGAAACCGCACCGGGCCTGAGGGCAGCGCCACCACCGCATTGGCCAGCGCCGGGGAATGCCGGTCATAATCCCGCGGCGTCAGATGCACATCGCTGAGGGGATAACGGCTCAGCAGCGCCAGGCGGCACAGGCTGTGGCCGGTGCAATCGGCCTGATGCGGATAGATGGCGCGCAGCCGGCGCAATAGAGGTTTCTGGCTGCGGGTGAATTCCAGCAACAACACCAGATCGGCGCGTTCATGACGAAGCAAGGCCTCGATGGCGGCAAGATCGGTATTGGCCCAGCCATGCAGGTTGAAGGACAGGACCTTCGTGCCCCCGCCAGGCGCGGCCCCGCCCGGCAGTGCCGCCTGCCAGAGAAAAGGCAGGCCGAATGCGCCCGCCGCCGCCACAAGGCCCCCGGCAATGAACAGGCGCACAAAATGTCGCCGGAACAGGCTGGCTGATAACAACACGGCGAGATAAAGCCCGCCATGAACGGCAAAATGCGACAGCATATCAAATGCCAGCCAGCGGGGCACCAGCAACGGCGCCGCCAGGGTCAGCAAGGCCAGCGGCGCCGCCAGCCAGGCCAGAAACAGGATCGCGATATTGAAACGGCGCATCATGGCGCCACTGTTGCCGCGTTTGCCCCGTTGCGCAAGCCCGGAACACGCGCGGGGTCCGAACTGACCATTCCGGTCACGCCCCGGCATGTGTGGACAGGGTGCGGCATACATCCTAGGATTTGCGCCTTAAGCCGCTGAACAGGAGAGCCGCCATATGGATGAGCGTGAGGTCGGGCGCCGTGTTGCCGTCATACTCGCCGCCGATGTGGTGGGCTATAGCCGGATGATGCGCGCCGATGAGACCTGGACCCATCGAACCTGGCAGGAAATTCTGGCGACGATCATCACCGCGAAACTGGGAACAGCGGGCGGGCGGATTTTCAAGACCATCGGCGATGGGGTTCTGGCGGAATTTTCCAGCGCCATCAATGCGGTGCAATATGCAATTGATGTTCAGCAGGCGCTTCTGGCCTTTAATCGCGGGGTATCTCCTGAACGGGTTTTTCAATTACGGATCGGCATCAATCTGGGTGATGTAATCATCGAGGGCGACGATCTGCTCGGCGACGGGGTGAATGTGGCGGCGCGGCTCGAGGGCGCGGCGGAGCCGGGAGCGATCGCTATCGCCGACACTGTCCACCGGATGGTCCAGGGCAAGATCAGCGCCGATTGCGAGGATCGCGGCGAGATCGCCCTGAAAAACATCGCCGAGCCGGTGCGTATCTATCAGATCAAACCATCCGCACCATCCGAAAAGCGCAGCCAAGACGCGCCATCCGGCAAATCGCGACCGCCGGCGGTGGCGGTGTTGCCGTTCAGCAATATGAGCGGAGATCCGGAGCAGGAATATTTCTCGGACGGGCTGACCGAGGACATCATTACCGCCCTGTCCCATTGGCGCTCGATACCGGTGATCGCCCGCAATTCGAGCTTTACCTATAAGGGCAAGTCGGTGCGGGTGCAGACCGTGGCCGAAGAACTGGGCGTGCGCTATGTGCTCGAGGGCAGCGTGCGCAAGGCGGGCAACCGCCTGCGGATCACCGCCCAGTTGATCGACGCCGACACCGCCCATCATGTCTGGGCGCAGAAATTCGACAGCCTGCTGGATGATGTGTTCGATCTGCAGGACCAGATCACCAATCAGATCGCGGCAACCATCGTGCCGGAACTGGAGCAGTTTGAAAACCGGCGCTCGTCAAGGCGCACCGGAAATCTCGGCGCCTGGGATTATTATCTGCGCGGTCTGCAGACCTTTTATGACGAAACCTGCGCCGGCACGGCGGCCGCGCAAAAACATTTCCTGGCGGCGGTCGAGGCGGACCCTGAATTCTCCGATGCCTGGGCCCGGCTCGGCTGGACCTATGCCAAGCAGGTCATGCATGGCTGCCCGGTGGGCAGAGACGAGACCCTGGGCAAGGGCTTTGAAGCGGCGCGCAAGGCGATCAGCCTCGATGCGTCCTCGGCGCTCGCGCATATGAGCCTCGGCACGGTCCATATCTGGTCCAATGACATGCGGCTGGGGCTGGCCGAGGCGCAAAGAGCGGTGGAACTGAACCCGAATTTCGCCCATGCGGCCATGGCTTATGGCAACCGGCTCGACCTGAATGGTCATACCGAACAGGGCATAAAGCAAATGGAACAGGCGCTGACGCTCAACCCTCGGGATCCGATCCGGTGGCGCTACATGGCTTATCTGTCCCGTGCCTATGTGTCGATCAACGATTATCAGCAGGCCGCCGAATGGGGACGCCAGGCGGTTCTGCTGCGCCCTGACCTGCCCGAGGCGCTGTTTCGCTATGCGGTGTGCCTGGCCCATCTTGACCGGGTGGAGGAAGCGGGCGAGCTTATCCGCCAATGCGCCGAACTTGACGCGGCTTATTTTGCCCGGATGAGCGACTGGAAGCCTTATGAGGACGAGGCCCGCAACCGGCATATTCTCAGCGGTCTGCGGCGCCATGGCCTGATCCCCAGCCCTTAAGCTCCCGCCGCAACTGGAAAGGCGGCTCCATTTGCCTTATGTAAACGCTGTCTTGCTATGAATCGGGCCTGACCTGAGCAACGCGATTAGGGGAAGTGCTGCGATGTGCCGATGGATTGCCTATAGCGGAGAGCCGATTTTTCTGGGCGAGTTGATTGCCGATCCGGAAAATTCGCTGCTGAGCCAGAGCCTGCATGCCAGGGAGGCGAAAGTCGAGACCAATGGCGACGGCTTCGGTTTCGGCTGGTATGCGCACCGGGACGAGCCCGGCCTCTATAGGGAAAGCCTGCCGGCCTGGAATGATGAGAATTTGCGCAGCCTGTCCAACCAGATCCGCTCGCCAATGTTTTTCTCCCATATCCGCGCCTCGACCGGCACCGGCACCAACCGCTCCAATTGCCACCCCTTCGCCTGTGGACGCTGGCTGTTCATGCATAATGGCCAGGTCGGCAATTATGCCGGCAACCGGCGCCGCATGGAGGCGCTGATCCCGGATGACCTCTACAGCCAGCGGCTCGGCACCACGGACAGCGAGGTGCTGTTTCTGGCCGCCCATGGCCGGGGGCTGGATGACGACCCGTTCGGCGCGGTCTGTGCCACCATCGAGGACGTGCTGGGCATCATGGCCGAAACCGGCACCACGGAGGCGCTGCGCTTTACCGCCGCCTTTACCGACGGCGCCGATATTTACGGCTTTCGCTATAGCAGCGACGACAAGGCGCCGAGCCTTTATTACTGCACTGAAAAATCGAGGCTGCTGATCGTGTCCGAACCTCTGGATGACGGCAAGCATGACTGGCAGGCGGTGCCGCCGGGCCATGCGATTATCGGCAATGGCGCCTCGAACGGTGTGCTGATCAAACCGATGCGGCTGCGCCGGAATTTAAGCGATTGCGCCGCCTGAGGATTAATCTCACCGCCCGCGCCCGGGATAGATAGGGCGTGGGCTGGAACCATGTTTGGTGAACCGATATGAGCAAGCTCCAGCTCTCCATGCTCTGCGCCATGGCGGCGGGCGCGATGATGCCGCTCGGGGCCTATCTGGCAACGGTGGAGCGCATCCGCCCGCAATGGCTCGAGAACGAGCTGCGCCACAGCATCATCGCGTTCGGCGGCGGCGTGCTGCTGGCGGCGGTGGCTTTTGTGCTGGTGCCGCAGGGGGTGAACTATCTGCCGCCATTCTGGGCCGTCGCGGCTTTCGGGGCCGGCGGGCTGGTGTTTTTCTGGATCGACATGATGATCGCCCGGCGCGGCCATTCGGCGGCGCAGATGATCGCCATGGTTTCCGACTTCATTCCCGAGGCCATGGCGCTGGGGGTGATTTTCATCAGCGACATGCACACCGGGTTTCTGCTATCGGCACTGATCGGCCTGCAGAACCTGCCCGAAGGCTTCAACGCCTATCGCGAATTGATGGCGACGAACGGACATTCGGCGCGCCGGGTGCTCATCTCGTTTTCGGCGCTGAGCCTGCTGGGACCGGCGGCGGCGATGATCGGCTATTACTACCTTAAGGACTTGCCGGCGCTGACCGGCGCGGTGATGCTGTCCGCCGCCGGGGGCATACTCTATCTGACCTTTCAGGACATTGCGGTCCAGGCGCATCTGAAGCGCAGATGGGCGCCCTCGCTCGGCGCGGTCGGCGGTTTCATGCTGGGGCTGATCGGGCATTTGCTGGTCCACTGAACGCCCTCTGCCATGGCGGCGGTGAAAGGCCCCTCTTTATCAGGCGCCCGGCTTTACAGAGCGGGCCGCCGGTGGTTTAGTCGCAGCCGGGCCATCGGGAAGCGAGCGTGGCTTAGTCAGGGAGATGGAAGCGTGAGCAAGAAACTGCTGCCGGTGGTCATTTTGAGCGCGGTCGCCCTGTTCGCCGGCTATGAATATTACCGGGCGCAATCGCTGATCCCTCCGGACGGGGTGTTTCAGGGCTATATCGAGGGCGAATTCGTGCTGGTCGGCCCCGAACAGGGCGGCCGCATCAAAGAGCTCGATCTCACCGAGGGCGATGACGTGGCCAAGGGCGCGGTTCTGTTCACCGTCGATGAGCGCGCCGCCCGGGAGCGGCTGAACGAGACCAGGGCGGCCGAGGCGCGGGCGACAGCGGAGCTTGAAAACCTGACCAGCGCCCAGCAACGCCCCGAACAAATCCGCATCCTGCAGGCGGCGCTGGGCCGGGCCAAGGCGGATCTCGACCTTGCGGTCACAAATCTGCAGCGCCAGGCCGACCTTTACCGGCGCAAGGTGACCTCGAAGGAGCATTTCGACACCGCGCGCAGCAATTTCCTGAAAGCCCGCGCCGCCCGCGACGAGAGCCAGCGCCAGATCAGCTATGCGCGGATGCCGGCGCGGCAGAACCTGATCAATGCCGCCAGGTCCGCCGTCGAGGCCGCCAAGGCCGCAAGAGCTCAGGCGGAAATCGCGCTGACCAAGCTGACCGTGCATGCGCCGGTGAACGGCAAGGTGCAACAGATTCTGTTCCGCGCGGGCGAGATTGTGGCGGCGGGGCAGCCGGTGGTGCAATTGCTGCCGCCGGCGCGGCTGAAGGCTCTGTTTTTCGTGCCCGAGACCCAGCGCGCATCGCTGAAGAAGGGGATGGAAGTCAGGATCGCCTGCGATAGCTGTCCACAGGATCTGTCGGCGACGGTCAGCTTTCTGTCGCGCGATGCCGAGTTCACCCCGCCGGTCATTTTCAGCGCCGAGGAGCGCTCAAAGCTGGTTTTCAGGATCGAGGCGCGGCTCAGCGAGGCGGGGCGGTTCCTCTCGCCCGGCCAGCCGGTGACCGTGCATCTGGCCGGTCCGCAATCATGAGCACCGACGCGGGTTCCAAGCCGCATGCAGCACCGCCGGGCGGCGAGGCCGGGGACAAGCCTTTCATCATCGATGTGGACGGGCTGACCAAGAGCTTCGGCGACAAGAAGGTGGTCGACGGGGTGTCGATCCAACTGCGCCAGGGGCATGTCTATGGTTTTCTCGGCCCCAATGGCTCGGGCAAGACCACCACCCGGCGGCTGATCTGCGGTCTGCTGACCCCGGATGCGGGCCGCGGCACTTGCCTTGGTTTTGACATTCATGACACGGCCAGCATCAAGCCTAATCTGGGTTACATGACCCAGCATTTCTCGCTCTACCGCGATCTTACGGTGCGGGAGAATCTGGAGTTCGTAGCTGGGGTCTATAATATCCGCAATGCCAAGACCCGGGTCACCGAGACCATCGAACGCATGGGGTTGCAGAACCGCCCCAAC
>PKTQ01000416.1 GCA_002869085.1 Hyphomicrobiales bacterium
ATATCCATTCGCGCCTGTTCAAAAACACGTGCCTGTCGGCACTTGCTTTTGCAATGATGGGCGCAGCTTTACCAGCTGACGCCATGACCTTACGAGAGTCGGTTGCGGTGGCGCTGGAGTCGAATCCGGATATCGGTCAGGCCATCGAAAACCGCGAAGCCATCGAATTCGAACTCAGGCAGGCGCGCGGCCTTTATATGCCGAGCGTGGATCTTGAAGGCTCGGTCGGCATCAGGCGGTTGGCCAACCCTTCTCGCCGCGCCCTCAAAATCGACGATGACCCGCTCTATCCGACGGAAGCCTCCGTTGTCGCCACCCAGAAGCTTTTTGACGGTGGCGGACGCCGGGCGGAATTGAAACGCCAGGCGGCCCGGGTCGACAGCGCCTCTTTCCGGATCATGGAGCGGAGCGAATATATCGGTCTGCAGGTGACGCGGGAATATATCGAATATTTCCTGCAAAGAGCCATTGTGAATGAGGCCATTCATAATGTGAATGTGCATCAGAGAATTTACCGCAATATCGGATCGGCCATCGAGGGCGGCTCGCTGACCCAGGCCGACCGTCAACAGGCCCGGGAGCGCGTTTTGGCGGCCACCGCCCGCCTGCAGGAAGCGCGCGAAGAGCTAAAGGCTGCCCAAATCCGCTTTTACCGTCTGGTTGGCAAAAAGCTCTCCAGGCCAAAATTTCCCAGATCCGTGGCCAGGCATCTGCCGTCTTCGCTGTCGAGAGCTATCGGCATCGCGCGCGGCAACAACCCCCGCATTCACATGGCCAAGGCGGATATCGATGCAGCTGATGCTTTGGTGAAGGCGGCCCGTTCCAAATATCTGCCGGAAATCTCGGCCGAAGGCCGCAGCCGCGCCGGTCACGATATTGACGGCGCCGATGGCCGCACGACCGATCTGCGCGCCCGGCTGGTTCTGAAATGGAACCTCTATCGCGGCGGCATCAACAAGGCCAATGAGCAGGAGCAGATTCGCCGGGTGAGCGAAATGCGCATGGTCCTGCACAAAATCCATCGGGAAGTTGAAGAAGCTGTCAGAATTTCCTGGGACAGGCGGCTGCAGCGCTCGCGTCTGGCGCAGATTTTGCGCATGCAGGTGGCTCAGAACAACAGATTGATTGCCTCTTACAGAAAGCAGTTTTCAATCGGGAAACGCTCACTTCTGGATGTTCTCGATGCCCAGAACACCTATTTCAATTCGCGGATTCTGGCGAAATCGGCGGAATATGCGTCTTTATTTGCGGAATACCGCATTCTCGCCTCCACCGGACAATTGTTGTCGACCCTGAAGCTCTCGGCGCCCAAGCAGACCGAAGCTTATGCCCGGGCTGAATTCAAAGTGCCCGAAACGGCCCCGACCGAGATTTATCCCCGAGTACCTTCCAGGCAAGAGAACAAGCTGCCGATGGACCTCTTGGCCCCGCTTAATCCGTAATTGTTTTGAGCTTGGTGTTGCAGCGCCGTAACGAAAGCACCAAACGGGGATGCGCATGGACAGGGAAGCAGAGATTAAAACCGCCGATAGCGGCAACTGCTTCTTAACCGCATTCCAGACTATTGCCAGATATTTTGAGCGCCCGACCTCGCGGACCGTCCTGCTGGCCGGCATGTCCGTCGAGGATTCTGAGCTTTCATTTGAGGATATCGAGCGCATAGCCAACCGCATCGGGCTGGAAGCGGAACTGGCCGGTCCCCAAGCCGCCAAATCCCTGAATGTGCCGTTTCCTGCCATTGTGGAGTGTGAAACCGGCCCTCCCCTCGCATTATTCGGCGCCGGTGAGCCGGAACATTTCACCACCACGCCGGGACATGACGGCGACAAAGGGGAAATCAGCCTGGATGAGCTGAAAAACCGGGGCATCCGGCGTGTCATTTCTTTTTCGTTGATTTACTTGAACGCAGCCGACAGGGCGGAAACCGGCACCGGCTTTACGATCGAAAACCGCCATTGGTTGTTCGGGAGTTTAAGAGGCTTCTGGCGCGGATATCTGCATATCGCCCTGGCGGCAATCTTCATCAACACACTCGGACTTGCCTCGCCCCTGTTCATCATGAATGTCTATGATCGCATTCTTCCGAACAAGGCGACGTCCACCCTGCTGGCCCTGGCGGCCGGGGTGTTTATCGCCTTTCTGTTTGATTTCCTGCTTAAAACCGCCCGCTCGAAGATCATCGACCATACCGGCCGCGAGGTCGATCAGAAGATCTCCTATCTGCTGTTCGATAAGATCCTCAATACCGCGCTCGCATCCCGGCCCCTGTCGACCGGCGAATATGCGAACCGGGTCAGTCAGTTGGAATTTGTCAGAGAGTTTTTCACCTCCAACACGCTTTCCATCCTGATCGACACGGTCTTCGTCTTCATCTTCATATTTGTGATTTACCTGGTCGGCGGCTGGCTCTTCGTCATTCCGCTGATTGCCTTTTTCATAGCGGTCACGGCCGGGGTGATCGCCCAATTCCGCATTGGTCGGCGGGTTGCCAGGGCGGCAAACGAAGCCTCCCACCGCCAGGGCCTGCTGGTGGAGACGATTTCGACCATAGAGACCGTAAAAAGTCTGCGCGCCGAAGGGCCGCTGCTGCGAAAATGGACTGAGATCACCAAAAACTCATCAAGAACCTCCGAGGAAATCAAGCAATTATCCGCCGGCGTGGCCAATATCACCCAGTTTATCCAGCAAATGGTCAGCGTGGCGATCGTCATTGCCGGCGCCTATGAATTCGCGGCAGGCAATATCTCGACCGGCGCCATCATCGCCTGTGTGATTCTGTCCGGAAAATCGGTCGCCCCACTGATGCAGATTTCGCTGACGCTGGCCCGCATGCGTCAGGCATTTCTGTCCCTGAAAATTCTCGATTCCATCATGCAGCAGCCCGAGGACAGGCCGAAATCGGCCGGCTTCGTGAACAGAAAAATCGACAGCGGCAATTTCGTTTTTCAGAATGTCAGCTTCACCTATCCGGGCACCGATCTCCCCGCCCTCAAGAATCTGCATTTCCGGTCCCGCGCCGGCGAGCGCATCGGAATCATAGGACGTATCGGTTCCGGCAAGACCACGCTTGGTCGCTTGATGAGCGGTTTATACATCGCCCAGGACGGGCGTGTGCTGATCGACAATGTCGATATCCGCCAATATCATCCGGCCGAAGTGCGTAGCGCCATCGCCTTTGCCGGCCAATCCTCCGATCTGTTTTCCGGAACACTGAAGGAAAATCTTCTGCTGGGCAGGCATGATGCGAGAGACCGGGAAATCATTGAGGCCGCCAAGCTCTCCGGTGTCGATTATTTCGCCTCGCAGCACCCGCTCGGCTATGACATGCCGGTCGGCGAGCGCGGAGAAGGTCTCTCGGGAGGCCAGAAGCAATCGATTGTCCTGGCGCGCCTGTTACTAAACAAGCCGAAGGTTGTTTTTCTCGATGAACCGACCGGCGCCATGGATCTGACCACCGAGCGCCAATTGATCGGCAATCTGTCGCAAGCTTTCGGCCGCGATGTCACCCTGATCATCGCGACCCATCGCTACAGCCTGCTCGACCTTGTCGATCGGCTGATCGTGCTCGAACAGGGCGCGATTGTCGCCGATGGTCCCAAGGATAAGGTGATGTCGGCGCTGATGGCCAAGGCAAAAATGGCCAAACAGGGCGAAGGGGCCGATTAGATGAACGCAATGATCAAGGGATGCGGATAATGCGGGACAAGCGCCCCCCGAGAATAGCCTCATCGGTGATCTTGTTGATCGCCGCGCTGATGCTTGCCCTGGTGTTCTGGGCGTCCCTGACTGAAATTGACGAGATCACCCGCGGCGAAGGCAAGATCATCCCGGCCGGCCGCTCCCAGATCGTCCAGGCCACCGAGCCGGGCGTGGTCAAGAAAATCAATGTGAAAGTGGGCCAGTTCATCAATCGCAATCAATTGATTGTGCAACTCGACGACACCACCACAACCTCCAGCCTGGGGGAAAGCAAGGCCAAGGTCAGAGCCTTGAAGGCCCAGATCGCCCGTCTGAGCCTCGAGCAGAGCGGCAATCTCGATCAACCCTATAACTGCCCTGAAGACCTTAAAAAAGTGGCGCCCCGGATTTGCGACAACGAAGCCGAATTGCTGGCGGCGCGAAAGAGCAAGTTCACCAACACCCTGTCGGTCCTGCGGCAGCGCCAATTGCAGCGCGAAAAAGAGCTGAACGAAGCTTTGGCCAATATGGATCGCCTCGAGGGCAATCTGGCGATCAGCCATAGGGAGTTGAAAATCATTGCGCCCATGGCCAAGCAGAAGCTGGTCGCCAAAACCGAATTGATCCGCGTGCAGCGTACCATCAATGACAATAGCGGCCAGCTCCAGACGGTCAGGGAATCCATCGCACGGATCAAAAGCGCGATCAATGAAGCCAAATTGCAGGTGCAGGAATTGCGCCTGCAGCTTCAGCAGGAAGCACTGGCCGAAAAGACCAACGCGCTGGCCGAACTCTCGGTGCTGGAAGAAACCATAAGGGGAGCCTCGGACCGCGTGGCCCGCACGGACATCAAATCGCCCGTGGACGGGGTCATCAACCGGATCGAGGTCAACACGCTGGGGGCGTTTGTGCAACCGGGCACAGTGATTGCCGAAATTGTCCCGACCTCGGAAGAATTGCTGGTGGAGGCGCGGATAAACCCGAAGGACGTGGCTTTCATCCGTGCCGGTCAGCCGGCATTGGTGAAAATCACCGCTTATGATTTTTCGATTTACGGCGGCCTGGAGGGAAAGGTCATCACCGTGACCCCTGACAGCATCGTCGATCAGAAGACCGGGGAAGCCTATTTTGAGGTCCGGGTCAAAACTTCAAAATCATATCTGAAGAAAAACAATGACCTTTTCGAAATAACCCCCGGCATGATGTGTACCGTGGAAATTCAGACCGGGCGCAAAACGATACTTCACTACTTGTTCAAGCCAATCAACAAGACCCTGAACGAAGCCTTGACCGAACGCTGACAACTGATGGCGAAAATGATTGTCCATAGCGAAAGTTTGGAATGACGGTTATCGACGAGACATACAGGTTCAGAGCCCTGACCATAAACGGCAAGCGTCACGGCATTCGTCTTGAAAATAGATTCTGGACCGTGCTGGAGGAGATTGCCAAGGAGCAGATGCGCCCTGTCGCCGATATTATCGCCGAAGTGGACGGGGCTAATCCTGATACAAAGAACCTGACCTCCCTGATGCGGCTTTACGCTCTGCAATGGCTTTCAGAAAACCTCGCCAAACTCAGGGCGAGGACGGATATCGCCAAAACGGGCAGCGTGATTCAGGCCTGCCCCTCCCCCACTTTCATTCTGTCTGAAAAAAAGAAGCTGCATAGCTTCAATGCTGCTTTCGTCAGATATGTACAGATGCGCTTTGCCCAGCAGGACATGGATAAATTGAGCAACCAGTTGCGATTGCAGATTGACACGCCGACCGAGGAGCTGATCCTTCAACTCAAATCGGCCGGCAAGGTGTTTATCCATGACGGCTTCACTCTGGGAATGCAGGACCGGAGAATACGCGGTACGATCAATATCTATCTGTCATCGGCCTGGCAGGAGGATCTGATCATCTGCCATGTCCTCGATTAGCGCATCTTCCGATCAATCGATCAGGCTGGGGCGCAGGATCCGGCTCAGAGTCTTCAAATTCGCCGCGACTGGAATCGGCTCGGCATCGAATTGTTCTCCGGGGATGATGCGGTTGAAATCTGTAACGCTCATCTTGGCGATCATCTCATGCCCTCTGGGCAATCCATGAATCCAGGACCGGCCAGCGGAAAACGAGTAAAGCGGCATATAATCCGGCAACTGACGGTCGGTCACGATTTCATTGCGGACATTATCCAGGATGAAATGCCCCCTATTGGTGCTCACGGCCAACACGGCATGAAAAATCTGCCGGCGCTGATCTTTCAGGACCACCAGCGACATACTGGTGGCGGGAATGCCGAGCTTGGTCAGCAGCGCCAGCTTCAGATTGGCGTAGTCCTCGCAGTCACCCTGGCCCTTGGCAAGGGTTTCGCCATAGGTGGCCCAATAATCCAGCATCCCATAGGTATTCACATCGGTCTTATAGGCGATCAGCCTGTTGACCGTGCTGTTGATCTCCACCAGCTTGGAATAAAAGCTGCTGTCCGCCAGCTTTGCCATCGCCTCTTTGACGGCCTGTTTCCGCGCCGTACAATGCGCCTCGAACATACACACCCGGCTCAAACGCTGAGCCAGAGCCATTTGTGTTCTTTGCCATTTGCTCCGCGAAGAGATTATTGAAAACGGAATGGCGACTGTCCCGAAGATGCCGGTCTTGGCGGCTTTTCGCGCCGGCTGTTCTTCCCGCCGGGCCGGTGGCCGCGAAAGGAAGCTCGTCGACATGGCCGGCGGTGTCAGGGCGGTCTTCTCGCCCAGCCCATAGTCGCTGCCGGGATATCCCACCTCGCCCTGCGCTGCGGTCACACAGAATCCAGCCATAACGGCCGCATATATTAATGCGGAACGAACCGACAGGATGGATTTACTCACAGACATACTCACGTCTCCGTATTTCTGGAGACGTTATCAGGCGAGCATAAACTTAATCTGAAAGAACGCGGCTAAGCCAACACTAAGCCAATAGCTCAAATTTTACCTGAACGGTTCAGACATTATTCTGAATCCATCAAAGACATAACATATTATACATAACCGTTAACCAATTTTTAAATTTCTCCCCAATTGCATAAATATGTATTCCTGTTGCTTAATAAGACATTGCTAAGCCAACATTAGAAGTGTTGTAATCTCCATGAGTATGGAGGTTTGTATCATGTCGATCCGCGAAGAAAATCCGTCTGCCACCGAAAAGTTTGTGTCTCTTGGTGAAGAAAGCGTTAGGGAAACTGATGACTCTCAGCGCTACGGTGAAGACAAATTAGCCCAGGCCGAGGGCAATCAACCGCCCGGCGACGACATCAAACCGGTCGACCCCGCGGCTGCGGCGCCGCAGGGGCAAAGCCCGGCCACAAACCTGCCTTATGAACTGGCTCCCGATGCCAACAACATCGTCAGACTGCCGGTCGGCGTTTCGCTGGACAATGTTTCGGTCCAGGGGGCCGATCTGGTCCTGACCCAGCCCGGCGGCCAAACCATAACCATCAAGAACGCCGCCCTCAACATTCCCACATTCTATCTGGGCAATGTCGAAATTCCGCAGCTGACATTAACCGCCGCTCTCGAGGCCAATGGCATTAATGTGGCGGCAGGTCCCGACGGCACCCTGGCCGTGGTCACCGGAGCAGACAGCTCAGGCGGCAATTTCGGCGTTCCCGTGCCCGGCATCGGCCCGGCCGACCCGATCCTCGATCTTCTGCCGCCCACCGCTTTGTCCTTTCCCGAACTCACCGAGCCCGAGCTTTATCTGGGTGAGCTGGAGGAGGACACCCCCCCGACTGGCGGCAATCCGATCGAACTGCTTGTCGATGATGAAAATCTGCGCGACGGAACCGATCCGATCGGCGGTCCGGTCACCGATTCCGGGCCGGCGGCGTTCACGGCCGGATCAAATCCGCTCGTCACCTTTGCCTTTTCCGTCGATTTGTCCAATCTGCACCCCAGCCTGAACTGGCAATATGTCAGCCCGACCCAGATCATCGGCTGGGACGGCCCTATTGGCGGCGGCACGCAAGTCGTTCAGCTTGACGTCGCCCCCCCTGCCGGCGGTTCAATCCCCGCCGACGCCACCGGCAGCGCGACCGTCACGGTCACATTGCTGAACAATTACGCGGCCCACCCCCTGTTCACCGCCGACGACACCATCGACCTCGGCGCGGTGGATGTTATCGCCACTGATACAGCCGCCAATTCGGCCACCACCGAAATCAACCTCAATGTTTCGGATGATCTTCCGGTGATTGTATCAGCCGATAATGAGATGGTGATTGTCGACGAGGATGACCTGCCTGACGGCATTGGCGACACCGCCGATGGTGATGACACACCGCAGAACGCAACAGGCGAC
>PKTQ01000115.1 GCA_002869085.1 Hyphomicrobiales bacterium
CCTGGTGATCCTGCTCTCTCTCGGCACCTGGCAAGTGCAGCGCCTGGCCTGGAAAAACGATCTGACCGCCAAAATGGAGGCGCGGACCACCACCCGGCCGATCTCCCTCGCCGAAGCCATCAGAATGAAAGCCGGCGGCGGCGATGTCGCCTATCTGCCGGTGCGGCTAAAAGGCAGCTTCCTGCATGATCAGGAGCTGCATCTGTTCACGGTCGAAGGCGGCAAGATGGGCCGGCGCATCATCACCCCGTTCAAGACCGCCGACGGGCGTGCGGCGCTGGTGGACCGCGGTTTCGTGCCGGACAGCCTGCTCGCAAAGGACAAGCGCAAGGCCGGCCTCGACAGTGGGCTGGTGGAGCTGACCGGGCAGATCCGCCTTGGCGGCAGGCCTGGCCTCTTTGTGCCGGACAACCGGCCCGCCGAGAATGACTGGTACTGGCGCGATCATGCCGGCATGGCCGCCGCCGCCGGGATCTATGGCCGCGACAATCTGGTGCCGTTTTTCATCGAAGCCTCGCAAGCGGCCACAGGCGGCTGGCCCAATGGCCGCGCCACCCGGCCCAGGCTGATCAACAACCATCTCGAATATGCCCTGACCTGGTATGCCCTCGCCCTGGTGATGCTGGTGATCTATTTCACCCTGCACCACCGCGCCGGCCGGCTTTCCTTCAGTCCTGGCTCTCGGTGACAAACCCGGCGCTGATCTGCCCGCACAGCTCAGCCACCGCTTGCGCCACCGGCGCGCTCAGCCCCTCTCCCGTGCCGAAATCCGCCCCCTCGATGGCGTAGAGCACCACGCGCCCCGGCATCATGCCCAGATTGCGCGCCACCTCCACCGCCTCGGCCACCCCAAACCGATGGGTCGAATAGCAGAGCAGCCCGGCCGGGATCTCCTGCTGGCCCGCATCGAACACCTGCACATGCCCCGGCTCGGCGCCGCTGCTGGCCGCATCGATGAAGATCACCGTCTCGCGCCCTTCCATCAGCGTGATCAGCCGGGCGCCCTCGCCCCATTCTTCGCAAACCTCAACCCGCCCGGCGGCGATCTCAGCCGCCAGGAGCCCGCGCAAAGCATCGCAGGCCGCCGGCCCCGCCCCGTCGTCGCGGCCGAGCCGGTTGCCGATGCCGGCCACCACAATGCCGGCGCGGCGGTTTTCAGTCACGATCGACCGTCAGCTTCAGGAAATGCGTGGCGCAGGAGATGCACGGATCGTAATTGCGGATCGACTGCTCACACAGATATTTCAGCTTCTCGTCATCGAGCGCCAGGTTCTTCGAGGCCACCCCATGCAGATCCTGCTCGATCTGCTTCTGGTTCTGGGAGGTCGGCGGCACGATGCGCGCGGCGAGGATATCGCCCGCCGCATCCAGATCATAGCGGTGATAGCAGATGCCCCGCGGCGCCTCGGTGCAGCCGGCGCCGCGCCCGGCCCGGGGGGTGAGCGCCACATCGCACGCCGCCGGCGGCTCATAGATGTCCACCAGCCTGAGCGCCTCTTCAAACGCATAGACCGTCTCCACCAGCCGCACCAGAATCGACTGGAACGGGTTCTTGACCACGCGCGGCAATTTGGCCTGTTTGGCGATTTCGTGGCACAACAATGATAACTGGCCGAAATTATTGTTATAGCGGGCGATCGGCCCGGTCAGATAAGGCTGGCTCTCCCCCTTCATCACCCCGTGCAGGGCATTGGAATGCTCCACATGCTCTTCGTCGAAATGCTCCTCGAACTCGGCCACCGGGATCGACAGGCCCCGATTGGTGACAATATTGCCCTCGGTGATCGCATATTCGTCCGGATGATGCAGCGAGACGCACAGATAGTCGTGTTCGTAATCGGGAAAATCGAACCCGCCCACCGCGCGGGTCATCTCCAGCGAGGTGTCGAGCCCGCGTTTCAGCGCCTCGCGCAGGGCCTTGACCCGGCTCAGCTTCGGCAGGGCATGAAAGCCGCCCACTTTCAGATTGATCGGATGGATCGCCCGTCCGCCCAGCACTTCGATGATCTCATTGCCGGTCTTTTTCAGATCGAGCGCATTGCGCACCAGCTCCGGATGGTCCTTCGAGAGCTGGATTGAATCCTCATAGCCCATGAAATCCGGCGCATGCAGCAAGAAGGCATGCAGCACATGGCTCTCGATCCATTCGCCGCAATAGGCCAGCCGGCGCAGATTGCGCAATTGCCCGCCGACCTTCACCCCCAGCGCCTGCTCCATCGCCTGGCTGGCCCCCATAATATAGGCCATCGGGCAGATGCCGCAGATTCGCGCGGTGATGTCCGGCGCATCCTTATAGGCGCGCCCCTCCAGCAGCGCCTCGAAAAAGCGCGGCGGCTCGTAAATGGTGAATTTCAGATCCTCGATATTGTTTTCGCGAACCTTCAGATAAAGCGCGCCCTCGCCCTCGACCCGGGCCAGCGCATCCACCTTGATAATCCGGTTGCTGGTCTTATCGCCGGCATTCACTGCTGCATCATTCATGATTTCGTGCCTCTCCGTCAAAAGCCGGCGCCGCGCTGCAGAACATGCGGAACAGGCGGGAGATATCCTCCCCTTTAAGGCCCAATGCCTCAAACCGGGCGCTGAGTGAGCGTGTATTGGGCGCATCCGCCGGGCCGAAACAGCCATAGCAGCCGCGCGAGAATTCCGGGCAGATCGCCCCGCAACCCGCCTGGGTCACCGGACCGAGACAGGCGGTGCCGTGGGCCACGGTCACGCAGACATGGCCGGCCATCTTGCAGGCCATGCACTGGCTGTGGGTCGGCACATTGGGCCGGCGCCCGTTCAGCAGCGCATTCAGGGCCTCGAGCAACTGATATTTGTCGATCGGACAGCCGCGCAGCTCGAAATCCACCTGCACATGATCCGCGACCGGGGTCGAGGTGGCCAGCGAGCTGATAAATTCCGGGTGCGCATAGACCTTATCCACGAGTTCCCGGACCTCCCGGTTGTTTTTCAGCCCCTGAATCCCCCCCGCCGTGGCGCAGGCGCCAATGGCGATCAGGATCTTGGAGCTGGCCCTTATGCGCTGGATGCGGTGGGCTTCGTCTTCGGTGGTGATGGAACCCTCGACAATCGAAATATCATAGGGTCCGGAAATTTCGGCGCGGGTGGCTTCGAGAAAATAGGCGATCTCGACCGCATCGGCGACCGCCAGCAATTCGTCTTCACAATCCAGAAGCGCCAGCTGGCAACCGTCGCAGGATGAAAATTTCCACACGGCCAGTTTGGGTTTGGTGATCGGCGGCATGGCTCAGATCTCTCTTGTTTTCATATAAGGGGCAATTTTCTGATAGGGGAACACCGGCCCGTCCCGGCAGATGAAGACCGGGCCATACTGGCACCGGCCGCAAAAACCAAGCGCGCATTTCATATTGCGTTCCATGGAGACGTAGATCTGCGTGTCCGGCACTTTGGAATCGGTCAGCGCCTGCACCGCATAGCGCATCATGATTTCCGGCCCGCAGACAAAGGCCAGGGTCTTGTCCGGATGAAAATCGCCCCGGTCGATCAGATGGGTCACCACGCCAACATGCCCGGTCCAGCTGGGTTCGGCGTGATCCACCGTCTCCTCCACATGCAGCCCGCGGCGGCGCCAGCGCTCGATCTCGCGCTCATAGAGCATTTCCGACGGGCTGCGCGCCCCGTAATAGAGCACCAGATCCCCATATTGATCACGATGATTGAGGCAATGCAGGATCGCCGGACGCAGAGGCGCAAGACCGATGCCGCCGGCGACGATCACCACATCCTTGCCCACAGCCGCCTCCACCGGCCATGACGAGCCGTATGGCCCGCGCACCCCGATCATGTCGCCCGGGCGCAGATAGCTCATGGCATCGGTGACCGGGCCGACATTGCGGATGGTATGCACCAATTCGCCAGTGGCGCCCGGGTCGCCGCTGATGCTGATTGGCACCTCGCCAACCCCGAATTTATACAGCATATTGAACTGGCCGGGCGAGAAGCGGAATTGCTCCATCTGCCCGGGCAACGAAACGGTCAGCGTAAAGGTATCGTCCAGCTCCCGCAGCAGCGATTTCACCTCATACAGATCCGGGACCATCGGATCGTCAGTTTTCGAGCGCTCAAGGCTCGCTCCGTCCTTCACATAGGTCATGTGATCAACGTCCCTTCTGGTGCTTTGGTTATTGCGGATCGGCCGGTTTGGGCGGGGCCGGCTTGGCCGGCGGTCCGGATTCGAGCTCCGGTTCCGGCGCCGCCTTGGGCTGGCCGTAAACGTCGATTAACTGCAGCCGGGTGGCGTCGAGCCGCGAGGCGATCAGCGGGGTGAAATTCTTGTAAAAGGCGAAGCCCACCGCCGGATCGGCCTTGCATTTGGCGCGCAGGCACACCGCGTCGATGGACACGGCGCGGATCTGCTCCACCGCCCGCACATCGAAATGCCAGCGATAAGGCGGGGTCAGCCAGGCCCAGCCCAGCACCTCGTTTTCGCCCGCCGTGGCAATCACAATCGGCTCCCGGCCCGGCACATGCACCTCGAGCGCGGCGCGGCCATGTCGGATCAGGTAGAACACATTCGCCTCATCGCCCTCGCGGATGAAATAGTCCCCGGGCTCATGCACCACATTCTTGCCGCAGCCGGCGATCAGATGGCGCGTTTCCTGATCCATGCCGGCGAATATGGGGTGGACATCCAGAACATGTTCAAGTCCCTTGATCATTTTATGCCTCCTCACGGATTTCCGTGGTCTGGTATTTCGCGAATGCTGCGATTTCTTCTGTGATATCGATCCCGACCGGACACCAGGTGATGCAGCGGCCGCAGCCGGTGCAGCCGCTGGTGCCGAATTGCTCGTGCCAGGACGATAATTTATGGGTCATCCACTGCCGGCAGCGGGATTTGACATCCCGGCGCACCGGACCGCCATGGATATAGCTGTAGTCGAGCGAGAAGCACGAATCCCAATGGCGCAGGCGCGCCGCCTCCTGGCCGTCAAGCGAGGTGACATCCTCCATGGTTGAGCAGAAGCAGGTCGGGCACACCATGGTGCAATTGGCACAGCCAAGACACCGCGCCGCGATATCGGCCCAGTGCGGATGCTCGGGATTGCGCTGCAGCAGCGCGGCCGCATCGGCGGGGATGCTGCGGGTCATGGCGCGCGCGGTCGCCGCGACAGCGGCTTCGCCCGCCGCCACCAGCTCCGCCCCGGCCGGCCCGGCCCCGACCGCCTCCAGCAGATCGGCGCCCCGACGGCTGCCCACTTCAGCCACGAACCAGACCTCGCCGCCGGGCGCGGCAAGTTCGGTCAGGGCGATGTCATAGCCTTCGCGCGCGGCCGGCCCCGCATCCATCGAGGCACAGAAGCAGGTATCGGCGGCGCGGGTGCAGTTGACCGCGATAATGAAGGCCGCGCCAAGACGGGCGGTAAAACCAGGGTCGGTATAGTCGCCATTGTCATAGACCCGGGCCTGAACGGCGATGGCGGTCAGATCGCAGGACCGCACCCCGATAAAGGCATATTTCGGTGTTGCTTCCGCGTCCGCGTCGATCTCCCAGCCGGCGCCGTTGCGGCGCGCCTTCCACAGGGTTTGCCGGGGCGGAAACAGATAGCGCCGCCAGCTCTGCGGCCCCACCGTGGTCTGGAACAGGCTGTCGGCGCGGGCATCGTCCGGCGCGATGGATTTCAGCCGGTAGCGCCCGCTGTCCTGCTCGTCCTCCAGACCGACAGGCAGGTCCTCCAGACTGGTAATGGGGTTGAGAACAATGGTGCCGTCTTCGCGCTGCGGGCCGATAAGCTGATGGCCCTCTTTCGACAGCAATTCGATCAGCTCGCCCAGCATGGCCCGGTTCAGGGCATATTTGGGGGATTTCGCCTTGGCGTCGGACAGAGCTTCAGACATGGCGGCGCCCTGCCTTTTCGGCGTGGAACATTTTATGCACTCCCGTTCTTATATCGGAGCGCTTGCCACAAGAAAGGCTACTAGAACTGCCAAAAAATCTTCCGGCAAGATCTCGATTTCTGAATAGAGTGATTATATCACAGTGAGCGGATTTGGCGACTAAAAAGTGAATATTAACAATTGGGTGCGCTGATTTGTCTGATTATGTGACAGGCATGTTCAGGGGGTATGGCAGCCATGTTCCATGGCCATAACTCAGCCGGTTGGATCAGGGGGTTTTGCAGCACCCTGCGAGGGCCGAATCCGCACCGGTCTGAAGCTGCATTCTAGGCGAGCCCGCCGGCAAAGCCTTCGGTCTCCCCGGCATGGGTCAGAGCCAGGCGCACCGTGCCCCGGCAGCCCCGGGCCCGGCAGACGGTCATCTTTTCCACTTCGTCCAGATAGAGGAACTGCAATTCCTCATGCTGCAGAAACTGCTCCGGGTCCACATAATGGGTATGGCCGCACAGCCGGCACACCGCTTCCAGTTGCTGGCCGGGGTCGATATCGCGCAATTGCAACTCGCTTTTCCAGTTCATCACCAGAAATCCTCCGCATGGGGAATCCGGGTATAGGAGATCTTGCCGCCCGCATAGCCGCCCGGCGGCGGCGTCCACGGCCCCAGGCTGACCACCGTGCGGCCATATTTCATGTTCAGCCGGTCGGCGGCGGCGGTGACGCGCTCCCATTTCAGCCGCAGCCGGTCGTCATCCAGCAGCATGTCGAGCTGGCGCTCGCCGGCCGGCGACAGCTCCATCAGCGTCACCCCCAGCCGCACGATGCCCACCCCGCGCGGCAGTTCGGTCCATGCCCGCTCCCACAGGCGCTGCAGGGCGGCTAGGCAGGCCTGGTCGTCATGGACGATCGGCATGGTCAGACTGCCGCCCCAGCCCTGTTCGCGCCCCACCGGCCCGATGCGGAAGCTCAGCCACAGGGCCAGGCGGGCGGCATAGAACCCGCCGCGCCGCATGCGCCGCGCCGCCTTCACCAGCAGCAGCCGCGAGCAGCCATGGGCGTCCTTCAGGGTGCGGAAATCCGGCGGCAGCACCCGCCCATGGCCATACATGCCCCGGCTGGAGCCGCCGGCCCGCACATCATAGCCGTGCAGCGCATACCACAGGCGCTCGCCGGTGACATTGCCCCAGATGGCGCGCAACTGCTTCGGCTCGGTCGCCAACAGGCTGGTCATGTCGCCGATCCCCGCCAGGCACAGCCGCCGGCGCATCCGCTTGCCGATGCCCGGAATGTCCTCGAAGCTGAGCGGCAGCAACGGACCGGGCATGTCCTGCGGGTGCCAGATGGTGGTGCCGTCCGGCTTGTCCATCTTGCCGGCGATCTTGGCGAGCTGGCGGTTGGCGGCCATGCCGATCGAACAGGTGATATGCGGGCCCACATGCCGGGCCAGGCGCTGCTTGATGCGCCGGCTCAAATCATGCGGCGCCGCCCGGTCCCGCGCTGACAGCCGGCAGGTCAGCTCATCGATCGATTTGACCGCCTCGATTGGAATCACCGCCGCGATCTCGCTGAGCAGCGCATTATGGGCGCGCCGGTAAAGATCGGGGCTTTGAGGCACCAGCACGATCTCCGGGCAGATCGCCCGCGCATCCTCCACATTCATGATGTTCTTCACGCCCCGGGCCTTGGCCTCCTTGGAGCAGGCGATGACGCAGGTATGGCTGGTGCCGTCAAACGGCACCACCCCCACCGGCCGCCCGCGCAAACCCGGACGCGCCTGCTGCTCAATCGAGGCGAAAAACCCGTCGAAATCCAGATAAAGCTGTTCAACCTGTTCGGGCTTGCGCATGGGGCCGGCCTGCAAATACTCTCACCGGCCCAAATGAGAACATAATAAGAACACACCCGTCAAGGATTATATTCCATCAAAGGGATTTATTCCTTTATCAAGATGTCACCAATCTCGACTGCGCCCTGGGGCGTGATTACATCTTCACGCAGAATTTGTTGTTTTTCGGAAAGCCGTTCGGCGGCAGGCGGCCGGCCTGGGCCCGCGCCCCCAGCCAGTCGGAAAAGCCCTTGACCGTGAAGGTGCGCCCGGCCCCGTCGATCCAGGTCAGCCCGTCCTCGGCCCG
>PKTQ01000285.1 GCA_002869085.1 Hyphomicrobiales bacterium
CTGCTGCTGGTGTTGTTCGGCACAAGGCGTCCGCTCAGGCTGGCGCTGATCTCCACGGCGGGTGCGGCGATCTATTATCTGATTTTCGTCAGGCAATTGGGCATGTACGACCCAGCCGGCTGGCTGATCGATCTTTCCGATGTGCTGTGAAGGGCAAGAGACCTAATGGCCGATCTGTACAATGGTTTCGTGTATCTGTTTTCCAATCCGGCGGCGCTCGGTTTCGTGGTGCTGGGGGCGTTCAGCGGCGTCATCATCGGGGCGCTGCCGGGGCTGACCGCGGCGGCGGCCATCGCCATGCTGATGCCGATTACCTTCCATCTCGACCCGATGTCGGCGCTGGCCTTTCTCTATGTGATCGGCAAATCGGGCCGGTTCGGCGGCTCCATCTCCGCCATCCTGTTCAATACGCCCGGCACGGCGGCCTCGGCCGGCACCATGCAGGACGGCTATCCGCTGACACGGGCGGGTAAATCCGGCAAGGCCCTGAAAATGGCCGCTATCGCCTCGATGGTTGGCGATTTCAGCGGCGAAATCATCCTGATCTTCGGGGCGGTGTTCATTGCCGGTTTCACCGAGAGCTTCGGGCCGCCGGAATATTTCGCCATCTATTTCATGGCTTTTCTGGTGATCGGCAGCGTGGTGAGCGATTCGGTCATCAAGGGACTGGCCTCGACCCTGTTCGGAGCGCTGGTGTCGTTGATCGGTCTCGACCCGATCAGCGGCGAGGCGCGCATGACTATGGGGTTTCTGGAACTGGAGAGCGGCTTTTCACTGGTGCCGCTGCTGATCGGGGTATTCGTCATTTCGGAGGTGATCATCCAGCTCGAAAAGCTGGGCGGCGGCGGGGCGCAGAAGCTTGCCGGCATTACCGACAGCCCTGAGGGCAGCCGCCTGTCCCTGTCCGAAATCCGGCGCTGCCTGCCGATCATGCTGCGCTCATCGCTCATTGGCTCGGTGATCGGCATGATGCCCGGCCTCGGCTCGTCGGTGGCCGCCTTCGTCGCTTACGGCGAGGAGCGCCGCCGTTCAAAAATCAGGGACAAATGGGGCACCGGCATCATCGAGGGCGTAGCGGCGCCGGAATCGGCCAATAATGCGGTGTCCGGTCCCAGCATGATCCCGCTTTTGACCCTGGGCGTGCCCGGCAGCACCATCGCGGCGATCCTGATCGGTATTTTCCTGATTCACGGCATCCAGGTCGGGCCGGCCATTTTTCAGACCTCGCGCGATCTGATTTTCGGCCTGTTCGCCTCCGGGCTGCTCGGCATCGCCCTTTACGGGCTGATCGGTTATTTCGGCAGCCCCCTGGTCGGACGGATGATCGCCAGAATTCCATCCAATCTGATCTATCCGTTCATCTTCCTGACCGCTTTCGCCGCCGCCTATTCGGCGCGGCAGAGCGTGTTCGATATCGGCATCGCCCTGCTGTTCGGGGTCATCGGCACCGTGATGCGCAAGGCCGGTTTCAGCACCGCGGCCTTCATCATCGCCTTCGTGCTGGCCAAGGGCGCGGAGGAGGCCTATCGCCAGGCCCTGCTGCTGTCTGACAGCGGTGCCGGCATTTTCATCGAGCGCCCGGTGGTGGTCGGGTTCCTGCTACTCGGCATTGCCGTCATGCTGTTCAGGGCCTATGGCAGTTGGCGCCGCAGCAGACCGGCGGCCGGAAATCAGGAGAGCAGTAATGGATAAGCCGGGAGAAGGAAGCCGGGCGGGTGAGGGTATGCCCTTCAGCGGCTTGCGGGTGGTCGATTTCACCCATGTGCTGGCCGGTCCCGCCTGCGCCTATTATCTGGGGCTGCTGGGGGCTGAAATCATCAAGGTGGAACCGGTGGGGCGCGGCGACTGCTCGCGGGTGCGCGGCGGCACCGACAAGGCGCGGGCGGCGGCGGGGCTCAGCACCGCCTTTCTGACCCAGAGTGGGGGCAAGCGCTCATTGTCGCTCGATCTGGCCGATCCGCGCGGCCATGAGATCATGGTGCGGCTGCTGCAACAGGCGGATGTTCTGGTGGAAAATCACCGCCCCAGCACTCTGAAGCGGCTCGGCCTCGACCAGGAGACGGTGGCCGGGCTCAATCCGCGCCTCATCCATTGCGCCATGACCGGCTATGGCCGCTGCGGGCCGAAGCAGGATGCGCCGGCCTATGATGTCAATATCCAGGCGGCAAGCGGTTTGATGACCCTGACCGGAGAAGCAGGCTCAGGCCCGATCCGCACCGGCGCGCCGGTGATGGATTACGCCACCGCTCTGGCGGCCGGGTTCGCGGTGGCGGCGGCGCTGGTGGAGCGCAGCCGCACCGGGCAAGGCAGTTTCGTCGATGTGTCGATGCTGGAAACGGCACTGATGCTGATGAGCTCCACGGTGACCGATTACCTGGCCACCGGCAACGCACCGGTGAAGAAGGGCAATGCCGCCAACAGCCGCAGCCCCGGCGCCGGTAGTTTCGCCACCGCCGACGGGCTGCTCAGCCTGGGGGTGAATGAGGAGCACCAGTTCCGCAAACTGGCCGAGGTTCTGGGCCGGCCGGAATGGCTTCACGACCGGCGTTTCGCCGACCGGGCGGCGCGGGCGCAGCATGCGCCGCTGCTGGAGCGTTTGCTGCTGGAGGCGCTGGCGGACAAGTCGGCCGCCGAATGGGAGGAGATCATGCAGGCCAAGGGGGTGCCGGCGGCCAGGGTCCGCAGCCTGCCCGAGGCGCTCGCGGACCCGCAGCTTTCCGCCCGCGCTTTCCTGCAGGCGCATCAGGGCGGCGGCAGCGCCGCGGTGACCGCGCCGACCCTGCCCTTCCGCATCGGCGCAGTCAAAGGCTATGGACCGGTGACAAGCTCGCCTTGCCTCGGCGCCCACAGTGCGGACATCCTGCGCGAGCTCGGTTACGGCGAGGACAGGATCGCCGATCTGTTGATTGCCGGGGTTATCGAACAGGCGGGCGGTGAGGCGTGAAACTCAGCCAATGGCGGCGGAGGGCTTATCCTGGCGCAGCAGGGTGAGCACCGAGCAATGCAGCCCGCATTCGCGGTAAACGGTGATCGCCAGCCGGCCATGCCAAAAGAGGGCGGCGAGGAAAAACGCCATCGCGGCCCCGAACAGATTGAACCAGGGCACCAGGGCCAGATTCAATATGGCCAGCAGCGCCAGCCCGGAGGCGAAGATCGGGATCATCTTCATCTGGTTACCGGACAGATTGAGAAACTGGGCGTTCGGTCCAAACAGGGCGGCCAGCATCTGCACCGCCATCAGCACCACCAATATGGCGTGACCGGGCAGAAATTCCGGCCCGAACAGGGCAAGGGCGTGCTGGCCTCCCAGCATGGCCAGCCCGGTGGCGGCGGCGGTGAAGGCGATGGTGAGCCCATTAGCCCAGCGCAGCTTGCGGCCGATCTCGCCGATGCGCCCGCCGGCATAGGCCGCCGAGAGATCCGGCATCAGCAGATGATAAACCACCTGCACCCCGAAGCTTAAGAACATGGAGAAGCGGAAGCAGATGCTGAATATGGCGATATCCTCGGTCGGCAGCAATATGGCCAGGAACAGGAGATCAAGATCGCCGACAAAGGAGGTGAGAATCACCACCAGGGTCATGGGCAGGGCGGCGCGGCGCCATTCGGGCCGGGCACTGGCCGGGCGGACGGCGGTGAGATGAGACCGGCCAAGGCGCGAGAGAATCAGCATCTGGCCCCCGGACAGGACCAGCATGATGGCGAGCAGGGCAGCCAGCACCGGCAGGATATCGGGCTGCGGCATCAGCCAGGCCAGCACGGTGACCGCCAGCAGCATCAGCGATTGCTTCAGCAGCAAATCGGGCAGGAAGGAGAGCATGGGCAGGCGGAAGCTGATCGCCAGAGCGCCATTGAGCTCAATCAGGCCCATCAGGGGCGCGGCCAGGGCGCCAAAGCCGAGCGCCAGCCTGATATCGCGGGATATCAGCGCATCGGGCAGCAGAAAGACGATCAGGGCGCCGGCCCAGACAATGGCGGACATGGCGGCCAGATGCGCCCGGCCGGAGCGGATGAAGCCCGCCAGAAGCCCGCTTTCGCCCGCTTCGAGAAAGGCGGGCACGAATCGGGGGGTGATGGCGGGATAACCAAGGCCGATGATAATCGACAGGGTGCCGGCGACGGCAATGGTGAGGGCGTAGATGCCGAGCTCACCGACCCCGAACCAGCGCGCCAGCGCCGCCTGCAGCACCAGCGCCAGCACCGCGCCGGTGACGCGCAGCACCATCAGCACGGCCGAGAGTTTCAGCAATCGTCTGAGACCCAGTGGTTTCATCGGCCGAGCCAGCCCCGAATCTTGTCCATGTCGAACTGGCCGAGGACGCGCGACACCGACCGGGAGGTGGTGATGCTCTCGGTAATCAGCCAGCTTACCGGATCGCGCCAGCTTTCATATTCCCGCGGGGTCTCGACCACATGGCCGGCCTTGCCCACAAGCCCCTTCTTGAACTGGCGCAGGCCCGGATCCTCGCCGTCGCCGCCCAGATCATACCAATGCACGCCGCCCTGCTCGCGCAGCCGGCTGAGGATCCACCATTGCATGGCATATCCGGCCTTCAGCGGCAGCGCCCGGTTGTCGGTGGCGCCGAAAATGAAGGAGGCGGTCTCGCCGATATTGCCGACAATGGCGCCGGCGGTCGGGCGGCCCTCATGGCGCACGAGGACGGTCTGGGGTTTCATGCCCTCGGGCAGCTCGCGGATCAGCTCGCGCAGGGTTTCGGTGGGGGTCTTGGTGGGCAGGCTCTTGCGGGTCACCATGGCCAGATAGAGGGCTACAAACTCCTCCATCGCCGCCTCGCTCTCATGGGCGGTGATCTCAAAGTTGTTCTTCAGGGATTTACGCAGATTGTAGCGCCATTTCTGATGCAGGCTGGCGAGCTGCTCGTCCTCGCCGAGGCGGGCATTGACCAGATAGCGGTTGGGATCCATGCCTTGGCGGCGGAGCCTGAAGCCCTGCCCGGCCAGGGCCGGGGCGGCGGCGGCGATATGATCGGGATCGGGCGGCAGCAGGGCGATCACCAGCAGATGGCGGCGCTGCACATATTCGCGGGAGATGGCGCCGAGAATGAGATTGAGATTTTCCGGGTCCGCCGCCTCACCCTTGCGGCGCCAGAGCGGCCCCATCTTCAGATAGGCAAAGCCGCGTTTCAGAACCGGCGCGGTGAGAATCACCAGGATGGCGGCGGCGATCGCCTCGCCGTTGCGGCTGAGCACGATGGTGCTCAGGCGCTCATGGCCCCATCTTTCGGCGCGCAGGGCGAAAGTCTGATCGCAGGTGGCATCGGAAAAGCCGCAAACGAGCCGTGACCATTGTTCGGGGCTGTGGCGGTCGACCTCGCACGTGATTCCGGGGGCGTGATGGGGGCGGGCGGTTGCCATGCTCATGGACAGGATCCTCGAAATACCAAATCGGTATTTGCCAGAATAGAATCCGAACATAAAAAAACTCTTTTACCGGCGGAAGATATCTGCCGCGCTGCCCTGTTGGTTAATGAAATCTATCGATTTTGAATAAAATTTTATGGATGATTTGAATCAATATCGACATGAACTGGCGTTTATTGCCGGGTATGTCATGGATTCAGATCCGGCCGCGATTGAGGCTATCGCGTCATAACCCACCATTTTTACATAATATAAATTCGTTCCATGCCATTACCTGATCTGGTTATTGTTATATGGCCCTCAGGGAATTTCTCATGGTTCAATCTTCCAGCCTGGCATCTAAGATCGATCAGCCTGACACGCAGCGATCGCATTTTCGGGATTGCCCGGACATACAATGCGAGATCGACCAATATTCACCTGAGGAATGGTCACAGCTGATCGGCCTGTTTGATGACGCCACTTGCGATCAGACCTTCGCCCTTCGCGCCGAGAGATGGAACAATGACCGCTTGAGCACAATTGTTCTGAGCCGGAACGGCCAGCCGATTGCCTGTGCGCTGCTGGTTCTTCTCACGGTCCCGATTTTGAATCGAGGGTTCACATATCTCAAGATGGGGCCGCTTTGGCGGCCGAAGGGCCAGGCGGCCGATCCCGAATCACTACAGCTGATTCTGGAAGCCATCGAACAGGAATACAGCGTGAGGCGGCGGCTGGTCGTCATCTCGATATTGCCGCCCCATCCTCAATATCTGGACAGCATGGCGGACATCATGCGGGCGTCGAAATACAAAGAGCGTTCAAACGGTATGGATCCCGACCGATATCTGGTGGATGTCCGATTGAACGGGGATGAACAGCTCAAGAGTCTGTCCCGGCAATGGCGGAAAAATCTTCGGAAATCCTTCAAGCATGATTTCGAGATAACGATTGAAGAGAGTGAAGAGGCGATTGAGCAATTCATTGTCATGTATTCCGCCATGGTGTCCAGAAAGAAGCTGCCGGGCAAAACCCCCAGGCATGAGCTTGTCAGGCTTGTTGGTGAACTCCCTGATCACATGAAGCCGAAAGTGGTGTTGCTCAGTCATGACGGCAAGCCGATAGCGGGGGCCGTGGTCACGATTCTGGGATCGATCGCCACCGGCCTCTATTCGGCCACCGATGACGAGGCCATACGCTTAAGTGCCGGTTATGCCCTGATGTGGCGGATTATGAACTGGCTGGGGGAAATGGAGGATGTGCACTGGCTCGATATGGGAGGCGATGGCGATGATGAGGGGATGCGCCACTTCAAAAAAGGCATGATCGGCAAAGCCGGACTGATCGTCGATACCCCAAGGGAATTTCATATCTGGCATAATCATGTGAGCTGGATGATCACTGAAAGCATCCTCTCGGGACGAGCGGTCAACCGGAATATCAGGGATTTCAACATGGACCGGGTTCGGGAATTGTTTGAGGAAAGAAAAACCCTATCCGCGCCGCAGTGAGATCGCCATTCTGCAGATCATCCGGCACATCCCGCCAAAAGGGGATGAGACGGGAATTGGGCTCTGAGCACCATCAGCGGTCCTGCCCGACACCCATGAAGCGTTTGCGCACGGTGAAAAAGGCGCCGATATCCAGGATCGGGCGCGGCGGCAGCCACTGGCCCGGGGCCGAGGCCAGACAATCGGCGATCAGATCGGAATCGGCGCCGCAGGCAAATTCGGCGATTGCCGTGCCAAAAGCGGTGCCGCGGCTGACGCCGGAGCCGTTATAGCCGCCGGCCAGATAGATATTGGCGCGCTTTCGGCCGAAGAAATTGGTGCCGTTGCGGGTCAGCCCCTCGACCCCGGACCAGGAATATTCGAACGGTACATGGGCAAGCTGGGGAAAGCGCCGCTCAAAGCCGTCCCGGTGCAGGGCGCGGCGCGTCGCCAGTTGCTGCGGGCTGAGCAGGGCGTCGCCATTATATTCGGCGGTGTTGCGGATGCAGATGCGCCCCTCGGCGGTCAGGCGCACGGTGGCGCCGCCGGTATGCAGCGACAGCACCCCCCATTCGGGAAGGCTGCCCAATGCGGCTCGCTCCTCAGGGGTGAGCAGGCGGGTGAAACTGCCGGACAGGGTGCTGCCCAGCATATAGCGGTGCAAAAAACCGAGCTTTCCCATCTCGTAATTGGCGGCCAGCACCACATGATCGGCATGGATCTCGGCGCCCTTCAGATGCAAAACCGCCGGGGCGCCGTCCTCAAGCCTCAGCACCGGGCTTTGCTCGTAAAGCTGCACATTGGACGGCAGGCTATCGCTCAGCCCGCGCACCAGGGCGGCCGGCTGCAACAGGGCGCCGCCATGCACATGCAGCCCGGCCCGGTAGAGGCCGGTGCCGAGCCTTGAAGCCAGCGCCTCGGGGCTGAGCGGTGTGTGGGCGATCTCCAATTGGTTCAGATAATGGGCGAAGGCCTCATATTCGCGCATCGATGCCGCATCGGCGGCGGTGTGGTAAATGCCGCCCTCATGCCAGCCGCAGTCGATCCGCAATGTCTCGACCTGATCGCGCAGAATGCCGAGCCCGGCGGTGTTGATGCGGTTGACCCGCCGGTAATTGCCCGCCTCGTCCGGGCGGTAGCCGCCGGCGAAGTGGCTGGCGGTCACGGCATAGCCTGAATTGCGGCCCGAGGCGCCCTGGCCCACCAGGCGCGCCTCCAGCACCAGGATGCGGTGGTCCGGGTTGAGCTCGGCCAGCCGGCGCGCGGCGGCAAGGCCGGTGATGCCGGCGCCGATTACCGCCCAATCGGCGCGGAGGGTGCCGGAGGGCGGCGGCGCCGGGCGGCGCGGGGGCAGAAACTCGGCCCAGCCATGGGCATCGGTGGCAAAATCAGCGGCGGAAAGGGTCATGGGTTTTGGCCGTGATGTGGAATGAGGGTGTGCATGATGGCCCGGCGCTCTTATTTGGGGTTCAGCCAGTCCCCGGCTTGTCCGGGCCGGCATTTGGGCGGCAGCTCGCGGCCCGGCACCTCGATATAGGCCGAGACAGGACCGAAGCCATGGCGCTTGTCATGGGGGCGGATGCGCAGGAATCTGATATTGGGGGCGAGCTTCACGCCGGACAGGGCGCGGGTGAAGGGCTGCTCGTCCACATGGGGATGGTAGAGCACCCGCGCCGCCAGCACCTTGTCATCGGGGCCCAGCACCTCCCATCTGTCGGCATAATGGTCCCAGCCGCTATCGGCATGGCTAAGGGTGACCGCGATGGTGAAGCGGCCATCGCCGCTTTCGGTCAGGCGAACCTTTTCGACCCGCGGCAGGCCCGCCAGCGCAGCATTGGCGGCCAGCAGGGNGGCAGCGGCGGCCAGATATGGAGCAAGGCGGCTCATGACGCGGCGGCTTACCGGGACCGCCCGGCGGTGCGGCTGGTGAGGGACAGGAACACATCCTCCAGATCGGCCTCGCTTGTGGTGATGTCGGCGATTTCGATGCCGGCGTCGCGGATGGCGGACAGCACTGATGCGGTGGAGGTCTTCGAGGGGCGATAGCTGAGGCTGAGGGCGCCGTCGGGCAGCAATTCGGGCTCGAAGGGGCGCAGGCGATCGTCAATGCCGCTCAATTCACGCTCCGGGCGGATGATCAGCTTTTTGCAGTCGAGCCGGGTCAGCAATTTGCCTTTCGGTTCGCAGGCGATCACCCGGCCCTGATCGATAATGGCGATCTCATCGCACAGGGTTTCGGCCTCTTCCAGATAATGGGTGGTCAGGACAATGGTGGTGCCGAGGCTGTTCAGTTGGCGCACATAGGTCCACAGATTCTGGCGCAGCTCCACATCGACCCCGGCGGTCGGCTCGTCGAGAATGAGAATCGGCGGCGCATGCACCAGCGCCTTGGCCACCAGCAGCCGCCGCTTCATGCCGCCTGAAAGGGTACGGGTATAGGCATTGGCCTTGTCGGCAAGGCCGAGGGCGGCGAGAATTTCGCCGGTGCGGCGCTCAGCGGCGGGCACCCCGTAGAGGCCGGCATGCAGCTCGAGCAGTTCGGCTGGGGTGAAGAAGGGATCGTAATTGATCTCCTGCGGCACCACGCCGATGGCGCTGCGGGCGCGTCGGGTGTCGGTCTCGATATCATAGTCCCAGATGCGCACCCGGCCGGC
>PKTQ01000275.1 GCA_002869085.1 Hyphomicrobiales bacterium
CACCGATTGCCCGGCGCGTGTCGCGCGAAGGCGGTCTCCTTCCTCCGCCAGCAAGCCGTCCCCGGCAAGGGCGCGCAAAACTTGCGGCTGGATGCGGTGGCCGGTCTCGGCCGTCAGCGCGGCCAGATCCAGCCCTTCGGCAAGACGCAGCCCCATCAATAATCGCTCCTCGGCGCGCGCCAGCGCAGTCAGCGTCTCGTCCGTCGTCAGGCCGCTACCGTTTTGCTCCACCCGCTCCAGCCAGCTCGCCGGGTCCCTGGCGGTGGCCAGCGCATGACCCGCCAGGCGCGAATGCGCCCCCGGCCCGATGCCGAGATAATCGCCGCCGCGCCAGTAATTGAGATTATGGCGGCTCTCCTCGCCCGGCGCCGCGTGATTGGAAATCTCATAGGCCGGCAACCCCGCCGCTTCGCACATCCGCCGGGTCAGGGCGTAAAGATCATCGGCCCGCGCCTCGCCCGGCAGCTTCAGCCGCCCCTGGCGCGCCGCCTCGTAAAAGGCGGTGCCCTCCTCGATGGTGAGCTGATAGAGCGAAATATGCCCCCGGGCGAGCCGCAGCGCTTTCTCAAGCTCAGCCGCCCAGTCCTCAAGGCTCTGGCCGGGGCGGGCATAGATCAGATCGAACGAGGAGCGCGGGAACAGGCCTTGCCCCATCTCCAGCGCCGCCAGCGCCTCGGCCGCCGAGTGCCGCCGCCCCAGGCGCTTCAGGTCGCGGTCATTCAGCGCCTGCACCCCCAGCGACAGCCGGTTGACCCCGGCCCGGGCGAAATCGGCGAAGCGGCCCGCCTCGGCGCTGGTCGGGTTGGCCTCAAGGGTGATCTCAAGATCATCCTCATATGGCCACAGGGCCTTGATTTGGGCGATCAGCGCTGCCGCCAGTTCCGGTTCCATCAGCGAGGGCGTGCCGCCGCCAAAAAAAATGGAAGTGAGCCGCCGCGCCGGCACCCGCGCCGCCAGCGCGCTAAGCTCGCTCAGCAGCGCCGCCTGCCAGCGGCGGATATCCGGCGCGTGATCGGCCACATGGGAGTTGAAATCGCAATAGGGGCATTTGGCCAGACAGAACGGCCAGTGAATATAAACCCCGATATCGCCGGGCGCCGCCGGGCCGGATGCCAGCTTCGAGGGTGTCAAAAGCAGGCTTCGGTCAGTTGCCGGAAGGCATCGGCCCGGTGCGATAACCCGTGCTTTTCGTCCGGGTCCATTTCACCGAAACTGATATCGCGCCCCTTTGAGACGAAGATCGGGTCATAGCCGAACCCGTTGGTGCCCCGCGGCGGCCACACGATATGGCCGCTGACCGTGCCCTCGAACAGCTCGTCATGCCCATCCGGCCACGCCAGGCACAGGGCGCAGACAAAGCGCGCGCCGCGCTGTTCGGGAAGGACGGCGCCGGCCTGTTGCAGCTCGTCCTCGACCCGGCGCATGGCGAGGCCGAAATCCTTGCCCTCGCCGCCCCAGCGGGCCGAATAAATGCCCGGCGCCCCGCCAAGCGCATCGACCGCCAGGCCCGAATCGTCGGCCAGGGCCGGCAGGCCCGAGCCTTGAGCCGCCGCATGCGCCTTGATGCGGGCATTGGCGCCGAAGGTCAGCCCGTCCTCAACGGGCTCGGGCAGGCCGAATTCGCCGGCCGAAACCGCTTCCAGGCCGTAAGGGGCGAGTAGATCGTTGATCTCGCGCAATTTGCCCGGATTATGGGTGGCGACGACGATGCGCTTCTCGCTGAGTTTTCTGGTCTTGCCGCCCATCGAATCAGGCCACGGCCAGTTTCTGCAATTCGGTGATATGGGCGATGGAGCCGCGCGCCAGGGACATCAGCTTGTCGAATTCCTCCTGGCTGTAGGGGGCGCCTTCCGCGGTGCCCTGAATTTCCACAAAGCCGCCCGAGCCGGTCATCACGAAATTGGCGTCGGTGTCGGCATTGCTGTCCTCGTCATAATCGAGATCGGCCACCGCCTCGCCCTGATAAATGCCGCAGGAAATCGCCGCCACCTGGTCCAGCAGCGGATTTTCAACCAGCATATTGCGCTCGCTCATCAGGCGGATGCAGTCATGCAGCGCCACCCAGCCGCCGGTGATCGACGCGGTCCTGGTGCCGCCATCGGCCTGCAGCACATCGCAATCCACCGTGATCTGGCGCTCGCCGAGTTTCTTCATGTCCACCACCGCGCGCAGCGAGCGGCCGATCAGCCGCTGGATTTCCAGGGTGCGGCCCGATTGCTTGCCGGCCCCGGCCTCGCGGCGCATGCGGCTGTGGGTCGAGCGCGGCAGCATGCCGTATTCGGCGGTGACCCAGCCGCTGCCCTGTCCGCGCATCCAGGGCGGTACCCGCTCTTCCAGGCTGGCGGTGCACAGAACATGGGTATGTCCGCATTTGATCAGGCAGGAGCCTTCGGCGTGGCGGGAGACCCCGCGTTCGAGGGAGATGGGGCGGATTTCGTCCGCAGCCCGGTTGGATGGCCGCATGAATTGGAACCTCTTTGACGTCGTCTGAAATCATGGCTGGGGGTTCACCCCCCGGCGATTGTTGCTATATCTAAACAACAGGACCGATAAACACAAACAGCAAACCAATGAGCACCGATTTTCAGGCTTTCAACGAGATCAGCGAGCGTTCGCGCGAGATTTTCCGGCGCATTGTCGAGGCTTATCTGGAAACCGGCGAGCCGGTCGGTTCCAAGACCATCAGCGCCCGCCTGCCCATGTCCCTGTCGCCCGCCTCGATCCGCAATGTGATGTCGGATCTGGAGGCGCGCGGCCTGGTGCAGGCCCCCCATACCAGCGCCGGGCGCATGCCGACCGATCAGGGCCTGCGCATGTTCGTCGACGGCATGCTCGAAATCGGCGATCTGCCCCAGGAGGAGCGCCGGGTGATCGAGACCCAGTTTTCCGGCACCGGGCGCGATCTGGAGGATGCGCTCACCGACGCCACCCGGATGCTCTCGGGCCTCAGCCATTGCGCCGGGGTGGTGCTGGCTTCCAAGACCGTGAAGGTGATCCGCCATGTGGAGTTCGTCGCGCTGGAGCCGGGCAAGGCGCTGGTGGTGCTGGTGGCCGAGGACGGCTCGGTGGAAAACCGGGTCATCGACACCCCGCCCGGGCTCACCCCCTCGGCGCTGATTGAGGCGGCCAATTACCTCAACACCCATATCACCGGCTGCACCCTGCAGGCGGCGCGGCGCAAATTGCGCCAGGCGCTGGATCAGGACCAGCGCGATCTCGACCAGCTGGCGGCGGAGGTGATCAAGACCGGCATTGCCGAATGGAGCGGCCATGCGGAGGACAAGACCCTGATCGTGCGCGGCCAGGCCAATCTGCTGGAGGATATGGGCGCCGCCGGCAATCTGGAGCGCATCCGCACCCTGTTCGAGGATCTGGAGCGCAAGAAGGATCTGATCCAGTTGCTCGGCCTGGCCGAAAACGCCGACGGGGTGCGAATCTTCATCGGCTCGGAAAACAACCTGTTTTCCCTGTCCGGGTCCTCGATCATCGCCGCGCCCTATCACGATGCCGAACGGCGCATCATCGGTGTGCTCGGGATCATCGGCCCGACCCGGCTCAATTATGCCCGCATCGTGCCGATCGTCGACTATACCGCACAGGTTTTAAGCCGCTTTCTCCCTTGATTTTTGCGCCTGTACGGCTGATATGCAGGGGAAAGTTTTGTATGCCGAGGAGATGACCGGATGAGTGACGAGCCCAAAATCGGAGTGGAGCCGGAAGAAGAAGGCGCCGAGGCCGAGCCCGCAGAGGCCGGCCAGCCGGAATCCCAGCTTGAAGCGCTGACCGAGGAAAACGCCGCCCTGAAGGACCGGCTGCTGCGCGCCGTGGCCGAAATGGAAAATCTGCGCAAGCGCGGCGAGCGCGAGCGCCGCGATGCCGGCAAATACGCCATCAGCAATTTTGCCCGCGACATGCTGATGGTCGGCGACAATCTGACCCGCGCCATGGAAACCCTGCATGCCGCCAAGAGCAGCGGCGCCCAGGAGGATTTGTCGCATCTGGTCGAGGGGGTCGAAATGACCCAGCGCGAAATGCTCAACATTTTCGAGCGTTACGGCATCCGTAAGCTTGAGCCCCAGGGCGAGCGCTTCGACCCCAATCTGCATCAGGCTATGTTCGAGGTGCCGGACCCCTCGGTACCCAACGGCACAGTGGCCCAGGTGGTGCAGGCCGGCTATGTGATCGAGGACCGGGTGCTGCGCCCGGCCATGGTCGGGGTCACCAAGGGCGGCCCCAAGGAAGCCCCCAGGGAAGCCCCCGCGCCGGCAGAAGTGGGCGAGACGGCGGCGCCGGACGAAGCTGCCACCGCCAAGCCGGCGGAAGGTGCTGGCATGGGCGCCAATATCGACAAAAACGCATGAGCATCGGCGCTGGCCGCGGCTCGGCGCCCATGGCATAGTGCGGCCCATGACCACGGACACCGAATCGCCCGCCCCGCCCGGGGCCGGCGACCACATCTATCTGATCGACGGGTCGGGATATATTTTCCGCGCCTATCACGCCCTGCCGCCTCTGAGCCGCTCCGACGGCACCCCCACCGGGGCGGTGCACGGCTTTTGCAGCATGTTGTGGAAGCTGCTCGAGGACACCAAGAACTCCGACCGCCCCACCCATTTCGCGGTCATTTTCGACAGCAAGGGCAAGACCTTCCGCAACGACATCTACGGCGCATATAAGGCCAACCGGCCGCCGCCGCCGGAGGATCTGGTGCCGCAATTCGCCCTGATTCGCGATGCGGTGCGCGCCTTCGACCTGCCCTGCATCGAGCTTGAGGGCTTCGAGGCCGATGACCTGATCGCCACCTATGCCCGCCGCGCCGAACAGGCCGGCGCCGCCGTGACCATTGTCTCCTCGGATAAGGATCTGATGCAACTGGTCTCGGATCGGATCGCCATGCTCGATACCATGAAAAACCGCCGCATCGGCGCCGAGGAGGTGAAAGAGCGGTTCGGCGTGGGGCCGGAACATGTGGTCGATGTGCAGTCCCTGGCCGGGGATTCGTCCGACAATGTCCCCGGCGTGCCGGGCATCGGCGTCAAGACCGCCGCCCTGCTGATCAATCAATATGGCGATCTCGATCAATTGCTGGAACGGGCCGAAGAAATCCCCCAGACCAAACGCCGCGAAAATCTGATCGAATTCGCCGACCAGGCCCGCATGTCGCGCGATCTGGTGCGCCTTGACGTCAATGCGCCGGTATCCGAGGACCTGGCTGAATTCACGGTGCGCGAGCCCGAGCCCGGGCCGCTGCTGACTTTTCTGCGCGACATGGAATTCACCAATCTGACCGCCCGCATCAGCCGCGAGCTCGGCGCCGCGCCGCCGCCCGCATCCGGCGCGCCGGACAGCCATGAGGGCGCCTCCGGCCCCGTGCCGGACAATCCGGCCAGGCTGGCGCAAAAGACCGCCGCCGATCTGGCCGCGCTGCCGGTCGACCGCAGCGCCTATGAGATCATCCGCGATTTTACCGCCCTCGACCGCTGGATCGACGCCGCCTATGACCAGGGCCATGTCGCCATCGACACGGAAACCACCTCGCTCGACGCCATGCAGGCGCGGCTGGTGGGCATCTCCCTGGCGCTGGCCCCCGGCCGGGCCTGTTACATCCCGCTCGGCCATGTGGCGGACGGGCTTGATCTTGCCGGGGACGATCTGGCGCAATTGCCGCTGGAGGAAACTCTGGCGCGCCTGAAGCCGCTCTGCGAAGCCGATGCGGTGCTGAAGATCGGCCAGAACCTGAAATATGACGCCCTGCTGCTGGCCCGGCACGGGCTGGAACTCAGCCCCATCGACGACACCATGCTGATCTCCTATGCGCTGGATTCCGGGCGCGGCAATCATGGCATGGACGATCTGTCCGAGCGCCATCTCGGCCACCGGCCGATCGCTTTTTCGGAAGTGGCCGGCACGGGCCGCAAAAAGCTGACCTTCGATCTGGTGCCGATCGAAGCCGCCGCGGAATATGCCGCCGAGGACGCCGACATCACCCTGCGCCTGTGGCAGGTGCTGAAACCGCGCCTCGCCGCCGAATCCATGACCGGGGTTTATGAAACCCTGGAGCGCCCGCTGGCTCCGGTGCTGGTGCGCATGGAACGGCGCGGTATCGAAGTGGACCGCTCCGAGCTGTCACGGCTGTCGGGTGAGTTCGCCCAGAAGATGAGCGCCGTCGAAGCGCAGATTCACGAGGCGGCGGGCGAGCCTTTCAACATCGCCTCGCCGGCCCAATTGGGCGAGATTCTGTTCGGCAAGATGGGTCTTAAGGGCGGCAAGAAAACCAAGACCGGCGCCTGGTCGACCAATGCCGCCGTGCTCGATGACCTTGCCGCCGAGGGTCATGAGCTGCCCAATCTGGTGCTGGAATGGCGCCAGCTCGCCAAGCTGAAAAGCACCTATACCGATGCCCTGCCCGGCTTCATCAACCCGGAAACGGGACGGGTGCACACCTCCTATTCCATGGCCGCCACCACCACCGGGCGTCTGGCGTCCTCCGAGCCCAATCTGCAGAACATCCCGGTGCGCACCGAGGATGGCCGCCGCATCCGCCGCGCTTTCGTGGCCCCGCCCGGACACAAGCTGATCTCGGCCGATTACAGCCAGATCGAGCTGCGCGTGCTGGCCCATATGGCCGATATCGACGCCCTCAAGCGCGCCTTTGCCGAGGGCCAGGACATTCACGCCATGACTGCGTCGGAAATGTTCAACGTGCCGATGGACGAGATGACCGACAGCGTGCGCCGGCGCGCCAAGGCGATCAATTTCGGCATTATCTACGGCATTTCCGCCTTCGGTCTCGCCAATCAGCTTTCCATCTCGCGCGGCGAGGCGTCGGACTATATCAAAACCTATTTCGAGCGCTTTCCCGGCATTCGCGATTTCATGGAGGCCACCAAGCAGGCCGCCCGCGACAAGGGCTATGTCGCCACCGCCTTCGGACGTCATTGCCATTATCCCGAGATCAATTCGAAAAATCCCCAGCAGCGGGCCTTCATGGAGCGCGCGGCGATCAACGCGCCGATACAAGGCACCGCCGCCGACATTCTGCGCCGGGCGATGATTCGCATGGACGAGGCGCTGGAGACCGCCGGGCTCAGCGCCAAAATGCTGCTTCAGGTCCATGACGAGCTGATCTTCGAGGCGCCGGAGGCGGAGATCGACGCCACCATCTCAACCGCCTGCAAGATCATGGAACAGGCCTGCCTGCCGGTTCTGGACCTGTCGGTGCCGCTGAAGGTGGATGCGCGGGCAGCGGACAATTGGGATGAGGCGCATTGAGCACTTCCCGAAAAGTGGGAACCGGTTTTCGGATAAAGAAGTGCGTCAAAATATAGAGATAGAGCGTGGGTTGTGATTCAATCACAACCGAAAACGCTCTAGATGAAATATGAGGGCAGCCGCCGGACAGGCGGGATAGCAAAGAGGTGATCATGACAGGGCAGCACGATACGGGCCGGGCGCGGCTGATGGACATCATCCGGGAGAAATCCTTTCGCGACGGGGTCGACATCACCCTGGCATCCGGGCGAAAATCCACTTTTTATTTCAACATGAAGCCGACCATGATGGACCCGGAAGGGGCCATGCTGCTGGCCGGGCTGACCTGCGCCGCGCTCGAGGATGCGGGCGCCGAGATGATCGGCGGGCTCGAAATGGGCGCGGTGCCGATCGTCGCCTTTGCCGCGCCGGAGAGCTTTCGCCGTGGCCGGCCCGTGGCCGCCTTTTTCGTGCGCAAGCAGGCCAAGGGCCACGGCGCGCAAAAGCAGATCGAGGGCCTTGCCGAGGGTGAGACTCTGGCCGGCCGGCGCATCGTGATCGTTGAGGACGTGACCACCACTGGCGGCTCGGCCCTGAAGGCGGCCGAGCTGGTGGCCGAGGCCGGCGGCGAGGTGATCGAGGTGCTGACCCTGGTGGACCGCCAGGAGGGCGCCGGCGAG
>PKTQ01000198.1 GCA_002869085.1 Hyphomicrobiales bacterium
ACCGGCAATGATTTCATGAACGGTGAAGGCGGCAACGACCTGTTCATCTTCCATGAGGGCGACGGCACCGACACCATTTATGGCGGCGCCGGCGGCGGCTGGCTCGACACCATCGAGCTGCAGGATGCGAGCGGCGGCGACAATCTCGGCGACTATGGCACCGATTGGACCGTCACCCTGACCGAAGGGACCATCGAATCCCAGGATGCCAGCAGCCTCACCCTCAGCACCGATGCCGACGGCACCATCACGCTCCAGGACGGCAGCGAGATCAATTTCCAGGACATCGAAACGATTCAGTGGTGAGCGGCGGCGCGGCTCAATCGGGCAGGATCTGTAGCCGAAGGCCGAGATCGACCAGATTATACTTCACCCGTTCCCGGTTGATCTTCGGCTGATAGGGCACGACATCAAGCTGCAGGTCAGCCGAGGTCAGCACCCCGACGGTCGCCAGCAGGGTGTAATGCGCAACCACCTTGTCGTGATAGCCGTTCGACAGGCTGATCTCGGCGCTGGTCAGCTCCTGGGTGGCATCCAGCACATCCAGCATGGTCCGCTGTCCGGCCAGATATTCCTTTCTTACCCCCTTCAGGGCCTGGCGGGCGGCGGCGATCTCATATTTGCCGGCGGCGATCTGCGCCTTGGCGGCGGCGATCTGCTCCCAGGCCGCAATCACCCTGGCCTGAATCTGCGCCTGGCTGCTCGCCGCCTCATAGCGGCGCTGTGCCCGGGTCTGGCGTGCCTCGCGGATGCGCGAGACCACATTGCCGCCCTGATAGAGCGGCATGTTGACCCGGCCCATGATCGTCATGTCCCGCTCACGATTGCCCCGGCTGAGATAATTATGGCGCCAGCTATAGCTGGCCTCCAGATTCACCGTCGGCAGCAATTCGCCCTTGACCTCGTTGATCTCGTTGCGGGCCGCCTCCTCCGCATGCCGTGACTCGAGAATGGCCGGGTTGATCGCCGCCGCCTGCTCGATGGCCTCGCCGAGATTGCGCGGCATCAGTGAGCGATGCAGGCGCGGCAATTGCGGCGCGGAGGGCGCATGACCGACAATGCTGGCATAGCGCGCCCGGCTGGCCCGCAAACGGGCCTTGGCCGGCCCCAGCTCGGCGCGGGCGCGCGCCAGCCGCAGCCGCGCCTGGGCTTCGTCGGTTTTTGAGGCGGCGCCCACTTCCAACCGCCGTCTGGCGGCGCGCAGATGCCGCCGCAGCACCGCGATATTGCGCTTGCGATGCTGAACGATCTGCGCATCGCGCAGCACATCCATATAGGCGGTAACAGCATCGAGCAGCACGGTCTGTTCGGTGCTTTTCAGGCTTTCGCGTCCGGCCAGAATGCTCGCCTTGGCCTTTTTCAGCGCATGAAGGGTGCGAAAGCCGCGAAACAGAGGCTGGCTGACCGTCAGTTCGACCGTGCCCGGATACAGCTTCGAATTGCCCCCGGCCGCTATGGAGCGGTATTTCTTGTTCAGCCCGTATTCTCCCGACAGGCCGACCTGCGGCATATGATTGGACAGGGCCTGCGGCGTCTTTTCGTCAATGGCGCGCAGCCGCGCCCGCGCAGCCTTGATTTCAGGATTGTTCTCATAAGTATGCCTGAGAGCCTCGCGCAGCCTTTCGGCATGCGTATTGGACGCCCACACAATGATGGGCACCAGCGTGCAGGCCGCAATACGGATTAGGCGGGAGTTCAAGAGCATATGCAGCGACACCGTCTCGCCTTTTCAGGCAATAGGACCCATAAGGAGATTTCCGGTGTTTAATCTATCAAGCGCATAGTTAATGAGGGCTTAATCGGTGACCCATTTTGATCACATCGGGCCGGACACGGTCAGCATGGTCAAGCCTGCTCGCCCGGCTCAGAACCGTAGCTCGTGCAGCCAGGCGATGAAATCCCTGATCGCCTGATTGATCTGGGTCACCCCGGCCGCTTCCATCATGGCGTTCCAGCGATAAGCCAGCGGCAGCAGGGTTTCGGTGACCGCATTGGGCTCAATGCCTTCAAGATAGCCTGTCAGGGATTCCGAGTTCAGGGCCGCCAACACCGCAGTTCCCAGCACCAGCCCGGCCAGAACACGCCACGGCGACACCGGCGGCGCATGGGGCGCCTCGTCATGATGATGCGAAAGCGGGTCTTTATATTGGGATCGGGGTTTTGGCTCGGGCCGGGCTTTGGCCATCGGGTCGGCTTTCCTGTTGATGCCGGTCGGCATCGGCGTTGATCTTTGCCTTCTATAGGCCGGATCCGGCGCGGGTTTCAACCGCCGCGCTTCCCCCGCCGCGCCGCGCCGCAACGGCCCCCACCGGCCTGCGATCCCAAAAAAATGCAAATCTGGCGCGAATATTAGGACTTTTTAAAGCTCGCTGCGGGACAGTTAACCTCACTGTAACCAACACATGTAGCCGGAATGTCCGTACTGACAGCGAGTAGAGTTGCGCCCGGGTGGTATTGGCGTATTGTTCAGGGCGGCTGTCTGCTGAGCCTCTTGACGCTGGGCGCCTGCGACGATGGCGCCATCTCCAACGCCTCCCGGCCGGACCGTTCCGCCCACCTCGCCAAAGCGGGCCACACCGCAACGCCCGGCACATCCGCCGGAGACCGGCAACTGCAATGGGGCCTGCTGCCCCTGAATCTGCTGCCCCGCGTCGACATCGCCGCCACCAGCCCCAAGGCCGGCGCCGTGGTGATGCGCCATACCAAGCAGGACCGCTATCGCCCGCGCAAGCTCACCGCCCGCCTGTTGCCGCAAAAATCGCCGGCGCGCCTCATCACCGCTCCGCGCCTGACCCGGCAGGCGGCGCCCGCGCCCGCCGGCAGCGATACCATTCTGGCCGCCCGCGCCACGCGCAAAATCAAAACCCCGGCCCCTGCCGCGCGGCCCCGCAAGAAAACCACCCTTGCAAAGGCGCCCAGCCCCAAACCCGCCGCGCCGCGCAGTGCTGCGCCGCGCAGTGCTGCGCCCGGGGCCATAGCCAGCCTGGTCCGCCCGCGCGCCGAGCGTTTGAGCACCGGCAGCATCAACCGCACCGAGACGGTAAGTCTGCCCAGCCCCGTCAAAAGCTATCTGAAACCGAACCCGCGTGCCCAGCGCTATAATCTGGCCATATTGGGCGACTCCCTCGGGGTCGGCATCGGCCTTGGCATGTCGCGCGATTTCATCCGCCAGGGCCGTCTCGATGTGCTGAAAAAAGCCCGGGAAGGCAGCGGCCTGACCCGGCCTGACTTCTATGATTGGGATCGGGCGCTGAGCCGGGTGGTTCGCAACCATAGGGTCGATATCGCCATTGTCCAGATCGGCGCCAATGACGGCCAGTCGATCCGTGCCGCCGGCCGGCTGCGCGCCTTCGGCACCCCGGCCTGGCGCCGGGAATATGCCAAGCGGGTCGATGCTTTCATCACCAGGCTCGAGCGCGAACACGCCGCCATCTATTGGGTCGAGGTGCCGCCCATGGGCCGGCCCAAGCTCAACCACCAGGTCAAGCTGATCAATGCGCTTATCAAGCAGCGCGTATTGCGCCGCGGCATCAAATATGTCAGCACCTGGAACCGCTTTGCCAACCGCTATGGGCAATATACCGCCTATGACCGCAGCGCCGGTGGCGGCCGGGTCAGAATCCGCGCCCGGGACGGGGTGCATTTCACCTCGGCCGGTTATCGTCTGTTCGCGGCCCATGTCGAAAGCGCCATCAACCGGGATCTGGCCATCGCCCGGCGCGCCCGCGCCACCAAAATGGCCGGCGCCGAGCTTTCCGTCACCCGCTGAGCCTGCCCGCGCCGCCGCCGCCGGCTCATATTGACTTTGGTCAACTCAGAAAATATACCGCTTAGACATCTGAACGATAAATTCCGGGCGCGGCACGCCGTCAGTTTGACCGGCGCACGGCTTACGGTATCCGGAAATCATCTGGGAAGGATCATATCGATGGCTCTGACGCGCCTGCTAAGCACCTTGATAACCCTGTCCCTTTTCCTCATCGGCTCAGGCCCCGGCATCGCTTCGCCGGCCACCACCACAGGCGTGAAGGTGATCGTGATCGGCGATTCGCTCGGCGATGGCCTGTGGGCGGGGCTTTACCGGGCCTATAGGGATGACAAAACGGTCAAGGTGGTGAAGAAAACCCGGATTTCCACCGGCTTCGGCATCCCGTCCAAATATGACTGGAACCAGAATCTGGTCACAATCCTCAAGCAGAACAAGGCCGATTATGCCGCCGTGATGATCGGCGCCAATGACTGGGGCGGCGCCCGCAGCCAACGGCGCTGGTACAATATCGGCACCCCCGGCTGGGAAAAGGTTTACGGCGAGCGCATCGAGGATTTCATGAGGAAGCTGAAAGCCGCCAATATCGAATCCTATTGGGTCGGCCTGCCGGTGATGCGCAAATCGCGCTTCAAGAAAAGCGCCCGCATCCTGAATGAGATCTTCCGGCAAAAGGCCGCCATTACCGGTGTAACCTATATTGAGAGCTGGAGCCATTTCGCCGACAAAGCCGGCAATTACAAGGCTTACGGGCCGGATATCGACGGGCGCAAGACCTTGCTGCGCGCCAGCGACGGCACCCATTTCACCCCGGCGGGCTACCGGAAACTTGCACAATTGGTGCAAGACGAAATAAAGCGTAAGATGGGGCAGGCAGAAAAATAACATCGGTCCCCGGCCGGGCCGTGAGGTTTGACTTGCAACGCGCCCTCGCACTCATTGTCTCGACACTCCTATTGGCTCCGCTCCTCGCGGGTTGCCTGCTGGGAGAGTCCGAGACCCCGCGCACCCGGCGCGTACTCGGTGATGGCCGCCCCGCCATCCCCCAGCAGGTGGAGCGCGGCACCAAGCAGAACCTCTATCCGCCCAAGAAGATCACCGACCGCCTCACTCAGGATCACACCATCGGCCCCTCTGCGCCCCCCGCCGCCCGCCCGGCGCCCGGGGCCCGGCGCCGGCTGGCCGCGCGCCTGCCGGTGACTGAGGACCGCCTGCCGCAGCAGCCCGGCCCCACCAGCCCGCTCGCCCCCCAGGCCGATCTGCCGCCCCTTAGCGAGCCGGACCGCACCGGCCTGGCGCTGGGCCAGTTTTACCAGGCCCTTGAGGGGCTTGAATCCGGCCGCCGCCGCCACCGCATCACCATTTTGCATCTCGGTGACAGCCATATCGCCGCAGACCGCTTCAGCGGTGATCTGCGCCGGCTGTTTCAGAAGCGCTTCGGCAATGCCGGCCGCGGCATGGTCATGCCCGGCGATCCGTTCGGCTACAGCCATTCCCGGGGGGTGCGCACCAGCAATGAGGGCGAATGGAAAATCGCCAATTCACAGCGCGGCCATCCCGGCACCTATGGCCTGACCGGGGTCAGCCTGACCTCCAGCGACCCGGAGGCCGCGCTCACCCTGCAAAGGGCCGGGCGCGGCTTCGGCCAGGCCGAAGTCACCCTGCTGACCGGGCCGGGCATGGGCCGGGCGCTGGTCGAGACCGGGCGCGAGCGCAACACCGTCAACCTGAAAGCCGCCCGCACCGGTTTGAGGCGGGTGGTGTTCAAGCGGCCAAGCCGCCTGCTGCGGGTCCGTCCCGCCGGCGAGGATCCGGTGACCCTGCTGTCCTGGGCGGTCGGCAACAACCAACCCGGCATCCGCTATATCAATCTCGGCATACCCGGCGCCTCCCTGCTGACCACCCGCAAATGGAACCGGGCCCTGGTGGCCAACCAGATCCGGCACCTGAAACCCGATCTGATCATTCTTGGCTACGGCACCAATGAAGGCTTCAACGACAAGCTCGACCTTGCAGCCTATCAGCGCTACTACCAGCAATTCGTCGCCCGCCTGCGCGGCGCCGCCCCGCGCGCCTCCTTCCTGATCATCGGCCCGCCCGACGGGGCGCGGTTGCCGCGCTTCGCCGACCGGCAGGGCGCCGGCTGCAAGCCGCTGAGCCGGCGCGAAATCAGCACCTATGCCGCCGATATCAGCGCCGGCGACGAAAGGCTGGCCCGCTGGCACGCCCCGCCCAAGCTGGATGCGGTCAGGAACAGCCTGAAACGCATCGCCAGCCGGGTCCGGGCCAAATTCTGGGACTGGTCGAAGGTGATGGGCAAAAATTGCGGCATTCACCGCTGGGCCAATGCCTCGCCGAAAAAGGCGGTCCGCGATCATGTGCATCTGACCAGCCTCGGCGCAAAAACTTCGGCGCAATTGCTATTCAAAGACTTGATGAATCAGTATGTTTCCCACAAACGTCTGGTACGGCGCTCACAATGAGCCAGCCTTGCCGCGAACACGCATCAGCCGGCCCCGTCCGGCCAACAGATTCTGGCGGAGAGCCTTTGTGACCCATTCTCACCCGGCCTTGCGGCATATGCCCCCCGCCAGCCCGCCCGGCTTAGCCCGGCGCCCCGACAGCAAAGACGCCTGACATGCTGTTTCCCACCCTGACATTCGGCCTTTTCTTCCTGGTGGTGTTTGCGCTCAGCTGGGGGCTCGACCCCTTTCCCGAGGCCCGTAAACTGTTTCTCATCGCCGCCAGCTATTTCTTCTATGGCTGGTGGGACTGGCGCTTTCTCGGGCTGATCGCCCTCAGTTCGGCCATCAATTATCTGGCCGGTCTCGCCATGGGCCAGGCCGAGGCCGACCGGCGCCGCAAGCAGATCGTTGCCATCGCCGTGGTGCTCAATCTCGGCATTCTCGGCTTTTTCAAATATTACGGGTTTTTCCTCCAGTCCCTGTCCGATCTGCTGTTCAATCTCGGCTGGCAGCGCGATCTGCCGATGATGGAGATCATCCTGCCGGTCGGCATTTCCTTTTTCACCTTTCAGGGCATTTCCTACATCATGGATGTCTATCGGCGCGACATCCCGCCGGAACGCTCGGCCACCAATCTGTTTCTCTATATCTCGCTGTTTCCGCAATTGGTGGCCGGCCCCATCGTGCGCGCCGCCCAGTTCATGCCCCAGCTCGCACGCCGGCCCAAACTCGACCGGGCGCTGGTGTCGCTCGGCTTCGTGCTGATCCTGACCGGCCTGTTCAAGAAAATGGTCATCGCCAATTATCTAGCCGGCGATATCGTCGATCCGGTGTTCTTCGACCCCTCCGCCCATGACGCCATTGACCTCGTGGTGGCGGTGTATGGCTATGCGGTGCAGATCTATTGCGACTTTTCCGGCTATAGCGACATCGCCATCGGCGTCGCCGCCCTGCTCGGCTATCGCTTCCGCTGGAACTTCAACCAGCCTTACCGCGCCGCCTCCTTGCAGGAATTCTGGCGCCGCTGGCACATTTCGCTCTCCACCTGGCTGCGCGATTATCTCTATATTCCCCTCGGCGGCAGCCGTTTAGGCACGTTCAAGACCTATCGTAATCTGTTCCTGACCATGCTGCTGGGCGGCATCTGGCATGGGGCGGCCTGGACCTTCATCATCTGGGGCCTTTTGCATGGCGGCATGCTGATCATCGAGCGTCTGGCCGCAACCAACCTGCCGGCGGCAAAGCCGGCGGGCGCGCAGACATGGCTCGGCCGGAGCGTGCGGGTCATCCTCACCTTCAATTTCGTCTGTCTGGCCTGGATCTTTTTCCGCGCCGAATCCTTCTCCGCCGCCACCGACTATCTGGCCGGCCTCGCCCGCTGGACCGATAATGTGCAATATGCGAGCCCGTTCCTGCTGGCGTTGATCGCCGCGTCACTGGCCGCCCATTTCCTGCCCGGCGAACTGGTCCGCCGCACCGCCCACCGGCTCGAGGCGGTGCCGGCGCAGTGGCTCGGCCTGATGCTGGAGCTTGGTATTTTCCTGATCTGGGACGTCGCACCGGAAGGGGTGGCCCCGTTCATCTATTTCCAGTTCTGATTTCGGCGCCAGCGGGGCCGGGCCTGGAGCGCTTTGCATTCATTGTGAATTAATTCTGCTTAGTTTTGACGTGGCAATCC